>CAZQMD010000024.1:0-30697 GCA_964594185.1 uncultured Afipia sp.
CTGCATCGGACGATGGATGCCATTCTCGGAAATTCGCGCGCGGTGGTTGATCAGTTGCGGAATGAGGAGGGTGTGCCCGAGGAAAGGCTTGGCCTCATCTATAATGGAATTGAAATCCCGCAACATTCGGATGATCGTGCTTTCGTACGGTCCTCGTTTTGCGCGGATAGTGAGACGCTTTTTTTCATTGTCGTCGCGAATCTCATTCCCTACAAAGGGCATCTCGATCTGATTCACGCGTTCAGCCTTGCGGACAAACGGATCGGACAGTCGTGGCGTTTGCTTGTTGTGGGACGCGATGATGGGATCGGAGCCGAGTTGGAAGTGGTTGCGCGGGACTTGGGTCTTGCGAGCCAGATTTCGTTTCTGGGTATTCGTTCGGATGTTGCCAGCCTGATGGCCGCGAGCGACGTCGGGCTGCTCAGTTCACATCAAGAGGGATTCTCAAATACCATTCTTGAAGGAATGGCGGCGGGACTTCCGATGATTGTGACCGACGTGGGGGGTAACGCGGAGGCTGTGGCCGATGCCAAGACTGGTCTCGTCGTGCCACCCCACAATCCGCAGTTGTTTGCTGACGCCATCGTTCGGCTTGCAAACGATCCAAAGCTTCGTGAACGTTATGGCGCCGCGGGACGCCATCGGGTCGAGGCATTGTTCGCAATCGACGCCTGTGCCACTCGTTACGACGCTTTCTATCGAGGCCTTATGACAAATAAAGCGCCGCGCGATATTTCCGAGGTTTCGTATCAAGACGATCGGGACAGCGGCAGCAAGATTTAACCCCAACGCTCTCGCCAGCTCTCGAACATCAGCACATCCCAAAGCAAATACTGCCAGTTTCTGGTTCCGGACAAATGTTCAGTCCAGTAACGTCGCACGAGCGCGACATCAAACAGGCCGGTTTCCTCAAGGCGCTGCTCGGAAAGTAGATTCTCCGACCAATCACGAAGAGGGCCACGCAGCCACTCTGCAAGCGGAACGCCAAATCCCATTTTGGGGCGTTCGACAAGCTTTCGAGGGACGTGGCGATATAGCACCTGACGCAGCAGCCATTTTGTGACACCGCCGCGGATCTTCACGGAGTGTGGCAAGCGCCACGCGAGCTCGACCACACGGTGATCGAGCAGAGGAACGCGCGCTTCGAGTGCTATCGCCATGCTGCATCGATCGACTTTGGTAAGGATGTCATCTGGCAAGTAAGTAACGAGGTCCAGATACTGCATCCGGTCAAGCAGGTTGGGAAAATCCTTGCGGACGGACGCATCCCACATGATGCCACGCGTTTCTTCAACGCCGGGCAGCAACGCGCCGGGGTCCCAGTGGCTGACCAGGCGGCGATAAAGCACATCTGCGTCGGTCAGGTTTAAGATGGATGCAACCTTGTGGATTTTGTCCCCGACCTGAGGCGGCACGAGCCTGTTTGGCAATACGGATGCGAATTTATCCCATCGCTCTGTCGTTTGCGACGTAAGGGCTGACGCAATAGTTTCGCGCATGACCTCCGGCATCAACGAGCACACGCGCCAAAAGCGTGATGTCAACTGATAGCGGTTGTAGCCCGCAAAAAGTTCATCTCCGCCATCGCCGGAAAGGGCCACGGTGACGTGTTTCCGCGTCATGGCAGAAACGAGGTAGGTCGGAATCTGCGACGAGTCTGCGAATGGCTCATCGAACATATCGGCCAGTTTCGGAACGACATCGAGCGCTTCGCCAGGGGTGACGATGAGTTCGGTATGTTCGGTGCCGATATGGCGCGCAATGGCAGCCGCGTGATGCGCCTCGTTGAATGCGGCCTGCTCGAAGCCGATCGAGAATGTTTTCACCGGCCCCGAGTTTGCTGCCTTCATGAGGGCAACGACAGTGGATGAGTCGATGCCGCCGGAAAGGAAGGCGCCGAGCGGAACGTCAGCCATCATGCGCTTGCCGACGGCGTCAACCAGCAGCGCTTCGAGACGATCGGTCAGTGCGGCGTCATCCTCACGCAGCGGATTGCGTAGCCCGTCGAGTGCGACCTTCCGCGCATCCCAGAATTTTTCCAGGCGCGGCTCTCCGCCCCACGGTAATGTCAGGATGGTGCCGGGCTCGAGCTTGAAAACGCCTTTATAGATGGTGTGGGGAGCGGGAATGTAATTGTGCCGCATGTAAGAGGCGACGGACTCCGGCTTAATTTCGGGATTCCAGCCGGGATGCTGACGTAATGCTTTCAACTCAGAGGCGAACGCAAACAGGCCATCTGTCTGCAACCAGTAGATCGGCTTGATACCGAGCCGATCGCGGACCAGCGTCAGCGTACGCTCGTTTCTGTCCCAAATGGCCAGGGCGAACATGCCGATGAGTCGTGTTGCCGTCGCGGCAACGCCGTATCTCGCGATGGACTCGACGATGACTTCGGTATCGGAGTGACCGCGAAACGTGTGACCGGTGGCCTCGATCTCGGCGCGGATTTCGAGATGGCTGTAGATCTCGCCGTTATAGCTGACGACGTAACGCCCGTCGGCGGAGTGCATCGGCTGATGGCCCGCGGGCGACAAATCGACGATGGCAAGTCGACGATGAACCAGAACTGCGCCGGCTTCACCATCGATCCACACGTCATGGCCATCGGGACCGCGATGCTCAAGGCTACGATCCATCGCGTCTGCAATGGCCTTCAATCGATCCGGCGCTGACCGGTATGCCGAGCCGGCGATGAATCCCGCAATTCCGCACATATCCTATGCCCCTGTCGGTTGATGCGAGGGGCGGGCGAAGGGCAGCACAGTCTTCACGGGTTCGTCTCGATGCAGGACTAATAAGTCGTTGGAGTTGCAACCATTGACAGTCTTATAGCGAGGTATTGTCGGCTGGTCCAAACCGCAATGCGGCTGGATGGGAAAGGGGCCGCCGGAGCTTGTCGAAATGGTATCCGCAGCGCATAAGACCGTCGGAAAACGGATCCCGCAATGGGAGCCGACCGTCGGAACGTGACACAGTCAAATGGCAGTATTTTCGAGGACACCACACAAGCAGGCGGTTTTTGCCAATTCGGAGCAATACGCGGCTTCGCGCCCTGTGTGGCGCGAAAAGGCATCCTTCTTTCATCGCGAAGACGAACGATACCTCCGGTTTCTTATTCCGGAAGGCGCGCGTGTGCTGGAGATCGGCTGCGGAACGGGCGATACGCTTGCGGCGCTCAAGCCATCTTACGGAGTGGGCGTCGATTTCAGTCCGGGCATGATCGCGCAGGCGAAGCGCCTGCATCCCGAACTGGAATTCCATGTCGGCGATGCCGAAGATCCTGCGACCGTCGTTGCCCTGAAAGGGCCGTTCGATTTCATTTTGGTGCAGGACACGATTGGATCGCTCGACGACTGTCAGGCGTTTCTTGCCGGGCTGCATCCCTTGTGCGCGCGGCATACGCGCATTGTCATCGGATATTTCTCGCATCTCTGGCAGCCCGTTTTGCGCCTTGCGGAAGCGATGGGCCGGCGGATGCCATATCCGGAGCAGAATGTTCTGTCGCCCGACGACGTGGCGGCGCTCGCGGTTCTTGCAGACATGAATCCGGTCAAATCGGAACGCAGATTGCTGATGCCGGTATCGCTGTTCGGGATCGGGCGTCTGGTCAACCGGTTTATCAGTGTTCTGCCCGGCATCCGCCAGTTGTCGCTTCGTCACTATGTCGTCTGCCGGTCGCTGCGTGTAGCTGACGATGCACTGAAATCGGCGACGGTCGTGATTCCCGCGCGGAACGAACGCGGCAACATTGAACCTGCCGTGCAGCGCGTGCCGCAGTTTTGCGACGATATCGAGATCATTTTCATCGAAGGTCACAGCAAGGACGGCACTTACGAGGAAATGGAACGCGTCAAGGCGGCTTACCCGGACAAGGATATCAAGCTGATGCGCCAGCCGGGCAAGGGCAAGGCGGATGCGGTTTTCACGGCTTACGATGTCGCGCGCGGCGATGTGCTGATGATCCTTGATGCGGACCTCACCATGCCGCCCGAGCAACTGCCGAAATTCTGGGATGCCATCAAATCCGGGAAGGGCGAATTCATCAACGGCTCACGTCTCGTCTATCCGCTTGAGGAAGACGCGATGGGTTTTCGCACCCTCATCGCGAACAAGACGTTCTCGTATCTGTTCTCGTGGCTCTTGAACGAGCGCTATACCGATACGCTCTGCGGCACCAAGGTAATGCGTCGATCCGATTATTATCGTCTGCGCGACGGCAAGGCCTATTTCGGCGATTTCGATCCGTTCGGCGATTTCGATCTGATCTTCGGCGCCTCGAAACTCAATCTCAAGGCGATTGATCTTCCGATCCGCTATGCCGCGCGCTCTTACGGCGAGACGCAGATTTCGCGGTTTCGGCACGGCGTCATGCTGCTGAAGATGGTGGTCTTCGCCTTCTTCAAGATCAAGGCGATCTGATCGGCTTACCTGCGGCTGCTATTCGTCGATGTTTGCTTCGATGGTCTGAGGTGCGGACGATTTCTCCGCGCTCAAAATCCAGACCAGGCCGCCGATGGCGCCAACCACGAAGGACGATGCGCCAAACAGCAGCGACACCACGGTGCCGTCCGTCGGCGCAAGACCGGCGTAACCGAAGGCCACCATCATCGTTGCCTCACGCACGCCCCAGCCGGCGATGGAGATCGGCAGCATGGTGATCAGCATGATCGGCGGGATCAGCATGAACAATTGCTCGAAGGCCGCAGGGGCCGCAATGGAGCGCACCGCACACCAGGCAATCACCACCGCCATCACATGAATCAGCAGTGACAGCGCTGCGACCTTCGGCCCGCTGCTGCGGTTGAAGATCACCTGATTGGCGATCACGGCGCAGGCGTGAATGTGGCGCAGCGGCCAGAGCTTCGTGAGCCATTGCCAGCGCAGCGCGCCGTAAGCGAGGAAGCCGAGACCGGCCGAGATCGCAGCGACATCGACCAGCAGCAGCGCGAGACGGCCGCGTGGGCTGCCGATCAGCTCATAGCTCCAGGGCAGGCTGGCGACGACGATCAGCGCAAGCGCGATCAGGCCGATGGCGCGGTCGACAAGAACGGAATAGGTCGCCGCGCGCCAGCCCGCGCCGGTCTGCCGGACCAGCCACAGCCGCATGGCATCGCCGCCGATGGTCGATGGCAGCGTCTGGTTGAAGAACGCGCCGATCATGTTGTAGCGAAAGGCTTGCCCGGTCCCGAGCGGAGCCGCGCAGCGCGCGCTGATTTCCCGCCAACGCAAAGCGCCGAGGAAAATCTGGAAAATCGTTGCCAGCACCGCGAGCAGGAACCATCCCACGCTGATCTGGCTCAGGCGGGACTGGATCGCCGCGAAGTTGATGCCGCGGAATGCAAAATAAAGCAGCGCCGCCGACACCAGTATTCGAGCGGCAAGAAGGAGAAATCCGCGCATTCCGGACCGCGATGGTTAACGTTGCTGAGAAGAGGCGCTGAATGCGGCCCGGAGGGGCCTTTTTCAGGGGGCCTTGGTATGGCTTTAGGGCTGTTCTGGCAATAGGTACGCTCCGGCTATTGCGGCGGCCACCGGGCGGCGGCTAAAGAGGGCGGCCTTATCCGGGGTATCCAGCATCGGCCTTGTCCCGGGGGCCTGGAGGACCATCATTCGTGGGACATGGGCGTAAAATCGCGGTCATTGGGCTTGGCTATGTCGGACTGCCGGTCGCTGCCGCCTTCGCGCGCGCCGGAGTTCCCGTCACCGGTTTCGACATCGACCAGCGCCGCATTTCCGAGTTGCGCGCGTTCCACGATCGCACCCATGAAGTCGAAGCTGCCGATCTGCAACATGCCTCGCTATCGTTCACGCACGATGTAAAGGATCTGGCATCGTCCGATTTCTTCATCGTCACCGTGCCCACCCCGATCGATGAGGCACGCCAGCCGGATCTGGGCGCCATGTTCGCCGCCTCGCGTTCTGTCGGATCGGTGCTCAAGGCCGGCGACATCGTCGTTTATGAATCCACCGTCTATCCCGGCGCGGTCGAAGACGATTGCGTGCCGCTGCTGGAAAGGGCATCGGGGCTGAAGGCAGGTGTTGATTTCAAGGTGGGCTATTCGCCCGAGCGCATCAATCCCGGCGACAAGCAGCACAGGTTCGAGACCATCACCAAGGTTGTCTCGGCGCAGGATGCGCCGACGCTCGACATTGTCGCCAGCGTCTATGGCTCGGTCGTCACCGCAGGCATTCATCGCGCGCCGTCGATCAAGGTCGCCGAAGCCGCGAAGGTGATCGAGAACACGCAGCGCGATCTCAACATCGCGTTCATGAACGAACTGTCGCTGATTTTTCAGGCGCTCAATATCGATACCGGCGATGTGCTCGCCGCCGCGCGGACCAAGTGGAATTTCATGCCGTTTCAGCCGGGCCTTGTCGGCGGACACTGCATCGGCGTCGATCCGTATTATCTGACCTATCGTGCCGAGCGCGCCGGCTATCATCCAGAGGTCATTCTCGCAGGACGCCGCATCAATGACGGCATGGGCCAGCGCGTCGCGCGCGAGTGTATCCGCGGGCTGCTGCGCCGGAAGAGCAATGGCGGCGTCGTCACCATTCTCGGCCTCACCTTCAAGGAAGATGTGCCGGATACGCGCAACTCGCGTGTAATCGACATTATCCGCGAACTGGAATCCTTTGGGCTCAAGGTGCAGGTCAGCGATCCGATGGCGGACCCGGCAGATGCCATGCACGAATATGGCGTGAAGCTGGTCGATGCCGAAGCGCTGCAGCCTGCCGATGCGGTGATCGTCGCAGTTGCGCATCAGAGTTATATCAACGCCGGCTGGCCGCTGATTCAGAAACTGCTCAACGGCGGACGCGGGCTTGTCCTTGACGTGAAAATGAAACTCGATCGCGCCAGCCTCCCTGATGGCATTGAGTTGTGGCGGCTCTGAGCGCCGGAAAGTGAAACGAATGTCGGATCGGACGATACTGGTTACAGGCGCCGCCGGATTTATCGGCTTTCATCTGTCGCAGAAACTTCTGCAGGCAGGGCACCGGGTTGTCGGGGTCGACAATATCAATGACTATTACGATCCGAAGCTGAAAGAAGCGCGTCTCGATGTGCTGAAGAACGATCCATCGTTCAGCTTCATCAAGCTCGATCTGGCCGCCCGACCGGCCACGGCGGAGCTGTTCAAGGCGCACCGCTTTCCAGTTGTCATTCATCTGGCGGCGCAGGCTGGCGTGCGATACTCGCTCGAAAATCCTCATGCCTATGTAGATGCCAACCTTCAGGGCTTCATCAATATTCTCGAAGGCTGCCGGCACAACGACTGCAAGCATCTGCTCTATGCGTCGTCATCGTCGGTCTATGGCTCCAACACCAAGCTGCCGTTTTCGGTGCACGACAGCGTCGATCATCCGGTCAGTCTCTATGCGGCCTCGAAGAAGGCCAACGAACTGATGGCGCATTCCTACAGCCACCTTTTCCGTATTCCGACGACGGGCCTGCGCTTCTTCACGGTGTACGGTCCGTGGGGCAGGCCGGACATGGCGATGTACCTGTTCGCCAACGCGATCCTCGCAGGCAAGCCGATCAAGATGTTCAATTACGGCAACATGCGCCGTGACTTCACTTACGTCGATGATGTGACGGAAGCCATCGTGCGGCTGATCGATCATCCGCCTGCGGTCCAGACTCTTGCGCCGAATGCAATTCCCGATCCGGGAACGAGCGCGGCCCCCTGGCGCGTGTTCAATGTCGGCAACAATCATCCCGAGGAATTGACCAAGGTTGTCGAAGTCCTTGAGAAGGAATTCGGCCGCAAGGCTGAGAAGGAATTGCTTCCGATCCAACCCGGCGATGTCCCGGCGACCTATGCGGATGTCGAGGAGTTGATGCGTGAGGTCAATTTCCGCCCCTCGACGACGATCGAAGACGGCGTCGCACGGTTCGCGGCGTGGTATCGCGAGTATCATCAGCTCTCCTGATTCTTTTTGAGGACGCATGAGCGAGCGCATTATTCCATTAATCATGTGCGGCGGGGCGGGCACCCGGCTGTGGCCTGCGTCGCGCGAGGGGCGCCCCAAGCAATTCCTTCGCCTGTTCGGCTCGAACTCGACGTTTCAGGACACGATGCTCCGCGTCAGCGATCAGGGCCTGTTCGCGCGGCCCATCGTGATCACCAATGCGGCCTACCGCTTCATGGTGCTCGAGCAGTTGAACGAGATTGGCCTGGAAGCCGACATTCTGCTCGAACCGGCGCGGCGCGATTCCGGTCCGGCAATTGCCGCGGGCGCCGCCTTCGCTCTCACGCGTGACGCCGACGCGGTGGTGCTGGCGCTGGCCGCCGACCATGTGGTGCGCGATCCCGCCGCGTTTGTCGAAGCCTGCCGCAAGGCCTTGAGCGTCGCCAATGCCGGGCGCATCGTCACCTTCGGCGTTCTGCCCGAGCGGCCCGCGACCGAATATGGCTACATCCGCCCCGGCGATGCCATTTCCGGCGATGTCCGGAAGGTCGCGAAGTTCGTCGAGAAGCCGGACCACGCAACGGCAGTGGGATACGTTGCCGAGGGCTATCTCTGGAACTGCGGAAACTTCATGTTCCGCGCGCAGATGCTGCTCGATGAATATCGCGGCGTCGATGCCGACAGCGTGACTGCGCTGGTTGAAGCCATCGACAATGCCGGACGCGATCTCGCTTTCGTCACTCTGCCGCTGGAGTCGTTCGGCAAGGCGACGCCGATCTCGATCGACTATGCTGTGATGGAGAAGACCACGCAGGCCGCCGTGATCCCGGTTTCGTGCGGATGGTCCGACGTCGGGTCATGGCATGCGGTGTGGGAACTGTCGGACAAGGACGAGCACGGCAACGTTTCGCAGGGCCTCACGGTGTTCGAGGACTCCCGGAACTGCAACGTCTCCACCGATAAGGCGCTGGTTGCACTCGAAGGGGTGGACGATCTCGTTGTCGTTGCCACGCAGGACGCAGTTCTGGTCTCTCGCCAGAACGATCCGAATGGATTGAAGCGCCTGGTTGGAAAACTTCGCAACGTCGCGCCGCAGGTGACCGAAGATCACATCAAGGTCCATCGGCCGTGGGGATCGTATCAGTCGCTCGATATAGGCGAGCGCCATCAGGTGAAGCGGATCATCGTGAAGGCGGGCGGACGCCTTTCGCTGCAGAAGCACCATCATCGCTCCGAACACTGGATTGTGGTGCGCGGCACTGCGCTGGTGACGGTCAACGATCTGCAGAAGATGGTTCACGAGAACGAGTCGATCTACATCCCCATCGGTGCGGTTCATCGCATGGAGAATCCGGGCAAGATCCCGCTGGAACTGATCGAGGTTCAGACCGGCAGCTATCTCGGCGAAGACGACATCATCCGCATCGAGGATGACTACCGGCGCTCCTGAACCGGAATTGATCTGGAAAGATTCCAGTCTTTCAACGGGTTACACCGGCCTCCGATGTAATTCTTTGAATCAAAACGTGTAAGGATTGGGGACCGCGCCGTTCGCCACATATGTGTCGGCATGCTAGGAAGTGCCCCTGTGAATGGGCGCGCGACTCAGCGCCCGGACTTCTAAAGACTTCAGGGACTTCAAAGATGGGTTCGACGGTGTCGGCAAAAAATACCGCTGATGAAACTCGGGTGCTGCGCGTCGGCGTGGTCGGCGCGGGTGTCATGGGCACCAATCATGCGCGTGTCCTCGCCGGTCTGCCGGGTGTCGAACTTGTCGGCATTGTCGATCCGCTTCCGGCGCATCGCACGCGCGCGACCGAGATTGTCGGCTGCCCGACCTTCGCGACTCTCGAAGAGATGCTCGATGCCGGTCCCGACGCGGTGACCATTGCTGCGCCGACGCATCTTCATCGCGATGTGTCGCTCGCCTGCATCGCGCGCAAGATTCACGTTCTGGTCGAGAAGCCGATTGCGACTTCGGTCGATGAAGGCAACGAGATTGTCACCGCCGCGCGCGCCGCCGGCGTGACGCTGATGGTCGGCCATGTCGAGCGCTTCAATCCGGCCGTCGCGGCAATCAAGCAAGCGATCAAGGATGAGGAAATCCTGTCGATTGCGATTACCCGCGTCGGTCCGTTCCCGCCGCGCATGTCGAATGTCGGCGTGGTGATCGATCTCGCGGTTCACGACATCGACCTGATCCGCTGGTTCACCGAATCCGACATTGTCGATGTGCAGCCGCAACTGGCCAGCGCCGTCGCCGAGCGCGAAGACATCGCGCTGCTTCAGTTCCGCACCGCTTCGGGCGTGCTCGCGCATATCAACACCAACTGGCTGACGCCGTTCAAGGCGCGCAGCGTCACGGTTGCGACGCGCGGCAAATACATTCAGGGTGACCTGCTGACGCGGCAGGTGACGGAATGCTTCGGCTTCCAGCGCGACGGCAGCTATTCGATGCGGCACCTTTCGGTGGGTCATGACGAACCGCTGCGCGCCGAGCTTGTGGCGTTCCTCGATGCTGTGCGAAGCGGCAATGCGCCCGCGGTAACCGGCGACGAAGGCGTCGCGAGCCTTGAGATCGCGATCAAGTGTCTCGATGCTCCGGCCGGCTCGATTGCCGCGCCGCTGCGCAAGGGACCGCGCGCCGTCGCAAGCTGACGGCACATATCAAATTCTTTCGACATGAATTCGGCAGGCACCATGAACCAGCATCTGCGATCAGAACCCGTGGCCTTCATCGATATCGCTGCGCAGCGCCGCCGCCTCGGCACGAAGATCGACGATGCCGTTGCGCGCGTGTTGACGCACTGCCAGTTCATTAACGGACCTGAAGTGACGCAGCTTGAAGCGGATCTCGCGGCCTATTGCGGCGCCAAGCATGTTGTTGCATGCGCCAGCGGCACTGACGCCCTGCTGATGGTGCTGATGGCGCAGGGCATCGGCCCTGGCGACGCGGTGCTTTGTCCGTCGTTCACGTTCTGCGCCACCGGCGAAGTGGTGGCGCTGACCGGCGCGACGCCGGTGTTTGTCGATGTGAATGAAGTCTCCTTCAACATGGACATCGCATCCCTGAAGAAGGGCGTCGCCACGGCGCGCAAACTCGGCCTCAAACCAAAGGCCGTCGTGCCGGTCGATCTGTTCGGACAGAGCGCGGATCACGATGCCATTGCCGACGTTGCCAAGAGCGAAGGTTTGTTTGTTCTGGACGACGCCGCACAGTCGTTCGGCGCCACCTACAAGGGCCGCAAGCTCGGCACCTTTGGCCTTGCGACCGCGACCAGCTTCTTCCCCGCAAAGCCGCTCGGATGTTTCGGCGACGGCGGCGCGATCTTCACCAATGATGCCGATCTCGCCGAGCGCCTGCGCAGCATCCGCGTTCACGGGCAGGGCACCGAGAAGTACGACAACGTCCGCCTCGGTCTGACCGCGCGGCTGGACACCATGCAGGCCGCGATCCTGATCGAGAAGCTGAAGATTTTCGACGACGAGATCGAGGCGCGCAACAAGGTCGCGAGCCGTTACTTCGACGCGTTGCATAACATCGTGATCGCGCCTCGCGTGGCCGACGGCAATGTCTCGACCTGGGCGCAGTACACCATCCGGCTGCCCAATGGCGGCCGCGAGGCATTTGCCGATGCGCTCAAGGCGCAGGGCATTCCGACCGCGATCTACTATCCGAAGTCCATGCACCAGCAGACCGCCTACAAGCACTACCCGGCAGCCGAAGGCGGCCTTCCGGTCAGCGAAAAGCTGTCCAGCGACGTGATCAGCCTGCCAATGCACCCCTACCTCGATCACGCGGCTCAGGATCGCGTCATCAAGGCTGTGCGCGACGCGCTGTCCTGATTTTTGCCAGAACAGCCAGATGATCGTCATGCCCGGGCTTGTCCCGGGCATCGTCTTAGTGGTGACGTCAAAAAGACGTGGATGGCCGGAATAAATCCGGCCGTGACGGGGTAGGTCGGGACTTCACTGGTTCGCGATTGCGCTTCCATCCTGTAGAAGCAACGCATGCTCGGGCGCATTTTCACCGTTGGCGGCTACACGCTCCTCTCGCGGGTCACCGGCTTCGCGCGCGACATCATGCTCGCGGCGATCCTTGGCGCCGGTCCTCTGGCGGACGCCTTTTTTGTGGCGCTGCGGCTTCCCAATCATTTCCGGGCGATCTTTGCGGAAGGCGCATTCAATGCCGCCTTCGTGCCGGCCTATGCCCATGTCCATGGCGAGCGCGGCGAGGCGGCGGCAAAACTTTTCAGTGACCGCATCTTCACCCTGCTGTTCGTGTCTCAGGTCGTGCTGCTGGTCCTCGCCATGGCGTTCATGCCGCAGGCGATGTCGATATTGGCGCCGGGTTTCACCGACGATCCGGCGCAGCGCAATCTCGCCATTGAACTCACGCGGATCACGTTTCCCTATCTGCTGCTGATCACGCTGGTGACGCTCTACGGCGGCATGCTCAATGTGATGCATCGCTTCGCCAGTGCTGCAGCCGCGCCGATCTTTCTCAACCTGTCGATGATGGCGACGCTGGCGCTCGCCGCGTTCTTTCCCACGGCAGGTCACGCCGCCGCATGGGGTGTGCTGATTTCAGGCTTCCTGCAATATATTCTGCTGGCGGGTGACGCGAAGGTCCACGGCATTCTTCCCAAATTCACATCGCCGAAACTCGACGAAGACGTGCGCAGCTTCTTTCGCGCACTCGGCCCCGCGACGCTCGGCTCGATGGGAACGCAGGTGGCGCTGTTCGCCGACACCATCATTGCGACATTCCTCGCCGCCGGCGCGCTCTCAGCGCTTTATTATGCCGACCGGCTCAATCAATTGCCGATCGGTGTGATCGGCATTGCTATCGGCACCGTGCTGCTGCCGGAGATGTCCCGGCGCATCACCGCAGGCGATCATGAAGGCGCGATTGCCTCGCAGCGCCGCGCCTTCGATTTCACCCTGCTGTTCTCGATTCCCTTCGTCGCAGCCTTCATCACGGTGCCGGATGTCATCATGCGCGCGATGTTCGCGCGCGGTGCGTTCTCCAAGGCGGATGCCGCGGCAGCGGGTGCCACGCTCGCGGCCTATGCGGTAGGTCTGATCCCATTCGTGCTGATCCGCAGCGCGGTGGCGACCTTCTATGCCCGCAAGGACACAGCAACGCCCGTGAAGGCCGCGCTGACCGGCGTCGCCGTCAATGTCGCCCTGAAGGTTGCGCTGGTCGGATCGCTCGCGCAGATCGGGCTGGCGCTTGCGACGGCCGTGGGGGCGTGGATCAACCTGCTGTTGGTCGTTCTGTTTGCGACACGCCGGAAGTTTTTCGTGTTCGACCGTACTGTCGTAGTTTCGTTGCTGAAGTTTGCCGCCGCCGGCGTGATTCTGGCTGCGGCGCTTTGGCTCACATCCCGCTGGGCGGCGTCCGCGCTGGCGGGGATGACATCGCTGCGAGACGAAGCCGCTCTCGGAATTTTGATCGTGGCCGGGGCGTTTGTTTACGCCGTGAGCGTGCTTCTGCTGTTCGGGCGCCGCTGGCTGACAAAGCTTATTCGTCCCTAAGGCCTGGGTGCCGGGGCCGTCACCCTGAGGCGCGCTATGCGTAGCATGGAGCCTCGATGGGCGACGGCGATCCTGCGAGGCTTGCCGCAAACGCGGCTCGCACCTCAGGATGATGCCGTCGGACAATCTCGATCAACCTTTCGCCATTTGCGCTTCCCGCCATTCCGCTGCATGATGGATATTAGAAACGTTCCAGATTGCAGTCGGAGAGGATATGCCTCCAGTCAAATTCGGCGTCGGACAGAGCGTCCTTCGCAAAGAGGACGACGCCCTGATTCGCGGCAAGGGCCGCTACACCGACGATTACACGCCCGCAGCGGCTCTCTATGCCCTGGTGCTGCGCTCGCCCCATGCCCACGCGACATTCAAGCTCGATGCGTCGAAGGCACGCGGACTGCCGGGCGTCGCTGCGATCCTCACGTCAGATGACGTGAAGGATCTCGGCGGTCTTCCATGCCTGTTCAATCTGCCTGACGAGCCGTTCACCGGTCCGCCCTATGCGATCCTTGCGCGCGACATCGTGCGGCATGTCGGCGACGCGGTTGCCTTCGTGGTGGCGGAGACGGTCGATCAGGCGCGGGACGCGCTGGAGGCGATCGAGGTCGCGTGGACGCCGCTCCCCGCCGTGGTCGGTCTGGTCAACGCGGTGAAGAAGGGCGCGCCGCAGGTCTGGCCGGATCATGCAGGCAATGTGCTGTTCGACACGTCCATCGGCGACAAGAAGGCGACCGAAGCCGCCTTCGCGAAGGCGCATGCGGTGGCCGAGATCACCATCGTCAATCCGCGCATTGTCACCAATTACATGGAGACCCGCGCGGTCGTCTGCGAATACGACGCGAAGCGCGATCATCTTACGCTGACCATCGGCAGTCAGGGCAGCCACCGGCTGCGCGACATTCTCTGTCAGAACGTTCTCAAGATTCCTGTCGAGAAGATGCGGGTGATCTGCCCGGATGTCGGCGGCGGTTTCGGCACCAAGCTGTTTCCTTATCGCGAATATGCGCTCGCAGCTGTCGCTGCGCGCAAGCTGAAGAAGACGGTGAAGTGGACCGCCGAGCGCGCCGATCATTTTGTCGGCGATGCGCAGGGACGTGATAACGTCACCACCGCACGCATGGCGCTGGCGGAGGATGGAAAATTCCTCGGCATGGATGTCGACCTGATGGGCGACATGGGCGCGTATCTGTCGACTTTCGGCCCCTACATTCCGCATGGCGGCGCGGGCATGCTGCCCGGTCTCTACGATCTTCAGGCGTTTCACTGCCGCGTCCGTGCGGTGTTCACCAACACGGTGCCGGTGGACGCCTATCGTGGCGCTGGACGACCGGAAGCAGCTTATGTGGTTGAGCGTCTGGTCGATGCCGCCGCGCGCAAACTCGGCATGGCGCCGGATGCGATCCGCCGCAAGAACTTCATTCCGCCGCGCGCGATGCCTTACACAACCGCCACCGGCAAGGTCTACGATTCCGGTGACTTCACCGCGCACATGAAGCGCGCGATGGAGATTGCCGAGTGGAAGGAATTTCCGAAGCGGGCCAAGGCTGCGAAGAAGAATGGACTGGTGCGCGGCATCGGCCTTGGCACCTATGTCGAGGTCTGCGGCACCATGGGCGAGGAAACCGCGCAGGTGCGGCTCGATCCCGACGGCGACATCACCATCCTGATCGGCACGCAGTCGAGCGGGCAGGGGCATCAGACCGCCTACGCCCAGATCGTCGCGCAGCAGTTCGGCATCGCGCCGGAACGCGTGCATATCCATCAGGGCGATACCGACGAAATTCCGACCGGGCTCGGCACCGGCGGATCAAGCTCGATTCCCTCGGGCGGCGTCAGCGTGGAGCGGGCGACGCGCACGCTCGGCGTGACCCTGAAGGAGATTGCCGCCGACGCGCTGGAAACCGGCGCGGGCGATCTTGAATTCAGCGACGGCGCGATCCGCGTTGTCGGTACCGACCGCACCGTGTCCTTCGCTGATCTCGCCAAGCGCGCCGATCCATCGAAGCTCAATGCCAGCGCCACGTTCAGCAGCGCGGACGGCACCTATCCGAACGGTACCCACGTCGCTGAAGTCGAGATCGATCCGGCCACTGGCGCGATCCATGTGGTGAATTACGTCATCGTTGACGATTTCGGCGTGACGCTGAATCCGTTGCTGCTCGCAGGGCAGGTCCATGGCGGCACCATGCAGGGCATCGGGCAGGCGCTGATGGAGGCTGCGGTTTATGACGCGGCCGACGGTCAGCTCGTCACCGGCACCTTCATGGACTACGCGTTGCCGCGCGCGGCGGACGGTCCGTCCATCACCTTCGAGACGCATAACGTGCCGTGCACGACCAATCCGCTCGGCGTGAAAGGCGCGGGCGAAGCGGGCGCGATCGGCTCATGCCCGGCGGTGGTGAATGCGATCATCGACGGTCTCTACCGCGAGTATGGCATCGATCACATCGATATGCCGGCGACAGCGGAGCGTGTCTGGATGGCGATTACGCAAAGCCGTCGCGAGCACCGCATGTAAAAATTCCCGGCTCAGGAAAAAATTGTTGGCCTTGTCAGGGTCCAGCCCGAGTGTTCGATTTTGTCTGTTGTGTGTGAAACCAATATTTAAACGCAGGGAAGGAAATCTCGAATGAAGCGTTCTGTTTTTGTGGCGGCTGCATTGCTGCTCGGTATCAGCGCCGTGGCTGCCCAGCAGGATCTGATTGAGCAGAGCCATGCAAGCATGAAGGCCAACGGCAAGGCTCTCGGCGGCACGCTGAGCCCGATGGCGCGCGGCGACAAGCCGTACGATCAAGCCGCGGTGGACTCCGCGCTGGCAGCGCTTGAAGACTCCGCCAAGAAAATTCCGTCGTTCTATCCTGCCAGCGTGAAGGACGTGAAGCAGACCAGCGAATACACGCCGTCGCCGAAAATCTGGGAAGACAAAGCCGGCTTCGATACGGCGGTCGCCAATTTCGCCAAGGCGGTAACCGAAGCGAAAGGCAAGATCAAGGATGCGGACAGCCTGAAGGCAACGCTGCCGACCATCGGCAAGTCATGCTCGGGCTGTCACGAGACATTTCGCGTGAAGAACAGCTAAGCAACGCGAGGATTGCTGATGGCCGGACACGCAAAGACGTTTTCGGCTATTTGAGTCGGATTTCTCTGTTGTCATCACCGGGCTTGTCCCGGTGATCTCGTTTGATTGAGCACCGTGCATCATGATCGGGATGCCCGGGACAAGCCCGGGCATGACAAATTCTAGGAGCACTAATGTTCCGGAAATTTTTTCTGCTATTGATTGTCGCCCTGATCGCCGGTGCAGGCGTGTTCTGGTTCGTCACCATGCCGGTCATGGTGTCGGCTGCAGCGCTGCCCTCTTACACACCCAACGTCGCCAACGGAAAGACCGTGTTCGATGCCGGCGGCTGCGCCTCGTGTCATGGCGTGGCGGGCGAGCCGCGCACCATGCTCGGCGGCGGGTTGGCGATCCCGTCGCCGTTCGGCACCTTCCATGTGCCTAACATTTCGCCGCACAAGCAGAACGGCATCGGCAACTGGAGCGAGGCGGATTTCATCACCGCCGTGAAGCACGGCACATCGCCAAGCGGCGAGCATTACTATCCGTCGTTTCCCTACGGCTCATATGTCCACGCCACCGACAACGACATCCGCGATCTGTTCGCCTACATCAAGACGCTGCCGCCGTTGTCCGGCCGGCCGCGCGCGCATGAGGTGAACTTTCCGTTTAGCATCCGCCGTCTCGTTGGCGGATGGAAATTCCTGTTCATGGACGACAAGCCGTTCGTGCCGGACCCGAAGCAATCGGCGGCGTGGAATCGCGGCGCCTATCTGGTCAACGGCCTCGGCCATTGCGCCGAGTGTCACAGCCCGCGCAATTTTCTCGGCGGCATCGTCGCCTCCCAGCGGTTCGCGGGCGGCCCGAACCCGGAAGGCGAGGGCTGGGTTCCGAACATCACCCAGAAGGGCCTCAAGGACTGGAGTGAGAAGGAGATCGCCTGGTTCCTCAAGACCGGCGAATTGCCGAGCGGCGATACGGCCGGCGGCTCGATGGTGCGGGTGATCAAGAACACCTCGGAACTCAGCGACGCGGATCGCGCGGCGATGGCGGCCTATCTCAAGTCCCTGCCTGCCGTGGACGGCCCGGCGCGTCCCAAGAAGAGCTAGGAGAAGGGCAAAGAACCAGAGACGTCATGGCCGGGCTTAGTCCCGGCCATCCACGTCTTGAGTTACCGCAATTTCTGAAGACGTGGATGCCCGGAACAAGTCCGGGCATGACGAGCTTGGATGTCCCGCATAGCCGCGGGAAAAGCCATGTTGCGGCCGGGGTTTCCCGGACCGCCTGAGCGTGCTTTGTCGGGCCGAAAATTGCCCCCCGGATTCTCCCGTTTTTCCATGCATATCGTCAAAGCCGTCTCGTTCAAGGTCGCCAGCACCTTGATGTTCGCCATCATGGGCGCGCAGGTGCGCTATCTGGCCGGGGCCTATCCGGAGGGGCAGGTCGCATTTTTCCGCTCCGTATTCGCGCTGATCCCGATCCTGATCGTGTTCGGATGGCGCGGCCAGCTCAAGGGCGCGCTGCGGACCGAGCGCCCGAAGGATCACTTGCTGCGCGGCATCTTCAGCATTGTCGGCACGTTTGCGACCCTGGCTGCGCTGGCCCGGATTCCGATCGCCGACTTCACCGCCATCGCGTTCGCATCGCCGTTGATCACCGTGATTTTCGCCGCGATATTTCTGAAAGAAAAGGTCCACGCCTATCGCTGGTCCGCGGTCGCCTTCGGCTTTTGCGGCGTCATCCTGATGCTGATGCCGTACTTCCGCGATCATGCCGCGCTGACGGCCTCGATGATCGTCGGCATTCTGTTCGCGCTGACCAACGCCTTCACCGCCGGCGGCGCATCGATCCAGATCCGGCGGTTGACCGCGACCGAGACGACCTCGTCCATCGTGATCTTCATGACGCTGCTGGTGCTGCTGGTCTCCCTGCTGACGGCGCCGTTCGGCTGGCGCATGCCCTCGACCTGGCAGGATGTTGCGATCCTGGCTGGGATCGGCATTGCGGGCGGACTCGGGCAGATCTTCTTCACCGACAGCTATCGCTACGCACCGGCGTCGTTCCTCGCGCCGTTCGATTACACCGCGATGCTGTGGGCCTTCATGCTCGGCTATTGGTTCTTCGGCGAGGTGCCGACGCCTTACATCGTCTTCGGCGCGATCATCGTCGCAAGCGCCGGAATTTTCGTCATCCTGCGCGAGCGCTATCTCGGCCTGAAGCGGCTGCGCGATACGCCGGTCGCTGCGATCGCGACCATGGCCGACGATGAGGAAAATCCCGACGCGCCGGTGTCGGACGAGGCCAAGGCGGCGTAACACTTTCTCTCGGTCGTCCCGGCGCAGGCCGGGACCCATCACCCCTGAAATTAGTGATGCGAAGAGAAGCTTATTCAGCCATTACGCTAAACTTGATGACTCAAGGAGTATGGGTCCCGGCCTGCGCCGGGACGACTCAAAATGCATGATGTGCCTTAACCCAAATCCTCACACCCCGAACGCCTTGAAGGTGATGATGGTGTAGGTGTCCTGGATACCCGGAATGACCTGCAGCTTCTCGTTCACGAAATGGCCGATGTCGGTTCCGCTATCGACATAGAACTTGACCAGCAGGTCATAGTCGCCCGCCGTGGAATAGATTTCGGAGGCGATTTCGGCCTCGGCGATCGCGTTGGCGACCACGTAGGACTGGCCCAGCTTGCATTTGATCTGGACAAAGAAGGGGACCATCGCTGTTTCTCCGGCAGGGGCAATAAGAAGTCTTCTGAGCCGCAATAGAGCCAAATCCCGTCCCCGTGGCAAGGTCGCTTGCCCGCGTTTATTCAACGGGTTAGAGCAGGATAGCAGGAGCCGGGGACACCCGTTGAGAGAGCCATGAGCATACCGATTGCGCTCACCATTGCCGGTTCGGATTCGGGCGGCGGTGCTGGGATTCAGGCCGACCTCAAGACCTTCTCCGCGCTTGGTGTCTACGGCGCGTCCGTCATCACCGCGCTGACGGCGCAGAACACCAAAGGCGTGACCGGTATCCACGATGTCCCGGCCGAATTCATCACCGCGCAGATGGATGCGGTGTTCAGCGACCTCGATGTGCAAGCAGTGAAGATCGGCATGGTGGCGCGGCGCGAAGCCATCGACGCCATTGTGGCTGGGCTCGACCGCTGGTTGCCAAAACATGTCGTGTTCGATCCGGTCATGGTCGCAACATCCGGAGACCGGCTACTGTCATCCGATGCGGTCGATGCGCTGCGCACAAAACTCTTTCCGCGCGCGCAGCTTATCACGCCGAACCTGCCGGAAGCGGCAGCGCTGCTCGATGCGAGCATCGCTTCGAGCGAGCAGGAGATCGAACAGCAGGGCAGGCGACTGCTCGCGCTGGGATGTCCCGCCGTGCTGATCAAGGGTGGCCATGGGCATGGGCCGGAGAGCACGGACTACCTGATCGACGCAAATTCCGTGATCCGGCTGGCTGCGCCGCGCATCGTGACCTCCAACACCCACGGCACCGGATGCTCTCTGTCGTCGGCGGTCGCGGCAGGTATTGCCAAGGGGCATGGCCTCGAACGCGCGGTCCGCGATGCCAAGACGTATATCAGCGCCGCCATCGCCGCAGCAGACCGGCTCAATGTCGGCCACGGCCATGGGCCGATCCACCACTTTCATGCGTTTGAGTGAGCACTCTATTTTAAAGTCCTGATATTTTTCTCGTCATGGCCGGGCTTGTCCCGGCCATCCACGTCTTTTTGCGCCAACGATTTGAAGACGTGGATGCCCGGCATAAAGCCGGGCATGACGACCGAGAAAGTCGCCAACACCTCGGGCAATCTAGACCTGACGCGACAACCTGCCGCGCCTGTCGCCTGTTTGTCGTACTCCGCTGCTAATCGCCAGTAAGCGAAACAAAATCTGATTCCTCAGACCGCTGACTGGAACCACGATGCTCTCGTCCGATCTCGAAAAAAACGTCGTTGAAACCGCCTATGCGCGCTGGGCGCCGATCTATGACGCCGTCTGCGGCCCGGTCATGGTGAAGGGCCGCCGCGCGGCCGCCGCGGCAGCGCGATCGATCGGCGGGAAAATCCTCGAAGTCGGCGTCGGAACAGGCTTGTCGTTCGACGATTACGACCGCAGCACCGAGATCACCGGCATCGACATGAGCACGCCGATGCTGGAGAAGGCCCGCGCCAAGATGGCGAGCGGGAAATATCCCTTCGTCAAGGCCGTCCATCAGATGGACGCACACAAGATGACCTTCGATGATGCGACGTTCGATTGCGTCGTGGCGCAGTTCGTCATCACGCTGGTCGCCAATCCCGAGCAGGTGCTCTCGGAATGTCACCGCGTGGTGAAGCCGGGCGGCCGCATCATTCTCGTCAATCATCTGTATTCGGAAGTCGGCGTAGCGGCTGCCGTCGAGCGCTGGGCGGCGAAGAAAACCCGCGCGCTCGGCCTTCGCCCCGAGTTTCCCTTTGGTCGCCTGCAGGCCTGGGCGCAATCAAATGCCGGCACGACACTGGTGGAGCGGCGCAAAGTTGCGCCGTTCGGCATCTATACGCTGGTTTGTTTCGAGCGGACGGCGGGCTCAAAAGCAGCATGATCTGTCATCGAGCTGTCATGGATTTTTGATAAAGGCTCGCGCATGGAAAGAGACGCTATCAGCGATAGCAGTCCTGAACGACGCTTTCGCACCTTGTTCATCTCCGATGTTCATCTCGGAGCCCGCGGTTCGCAAGCCGACCGCCTTCTTGATTTCCTCCGCTGTCACGACGCCGAGACGATCTATCTGGTCGGCGACATCATCGATGGGTGGGCGCTGAAATCGAACTGGCACTGGCCGCAATCCCACAACGACTTCGTGCAGAAGATGCTGCGCAGGGTCCGCAAGGGCGCCAAGGTCATCTACATCCCCGGCAATCACGACGAATTCCTGCGATCCTATTACGGCACGCATTTCGGCGGCATCGAGGTTGTCGAAACCGCGATCCACGAAGGTGCCGATGGCAAGAAGTATCTTGTTATTCACGGCGATATCTTCGACCTCGTGGTGCAGAATGCGCGATGGCTCGCGCATCTCGGCGATCGCGCCTACGATTTTGCGATCCAGATGAATCGTCTGGTGAATGCGTTTCGCAAGCTGTTCGGCCGTCCTTACTGGTCGCTGTCGCAATGGGCCAAGCAGAAGGTGAAGAACGCGGTCAATTACATCGGCGCGTTCGAGCAGACGCTGGCGGGTGAAGCCAAGCGCCACGGCACCGATGGCGTGATTTGCGGTCACATCCATTATGCGACCATCCGCGACGAGAATGGCATCCGCTACATGAACTGCGGCGATTGGGTCGAAAGCTGCACGGCGCTGGTCGAGCATGACGATGGCCGCTTCGAAATCCTGACCTGGACCGATCCGCTCCGCCGAACCAGTCTGGTTCCTCGCGTTACGGCACAGGCTGCATAATGCGTATCTTGATCGCAACGGACGCCTGGCATCCGCAGGTCAACGGTGTGGTTCGCACGCTGACCAAGATGGCGGAAGCCGCAACGGCGATGGGCGTCGATATCCAGTTTCTCACCCCGCAATCGTTCAGCACGATTTCACTGCCGAGCTATGCCGACATTCACCTCGCGCTGCCGCGGCCGGGCAAGATCGCGCGGATGATCGAGGAGGCGCAGCCCGACTACATCCATATCGCGACCGAAGGTCCGATCGGCATTCTGGTGCGGCGCTATTGCCTCAAGAACAAGGTGCCGTTCACCACGAGCTTCCACACGCGGTTTCCGGAATATATTTCGGCGCGGTTTCCGATTCCGGAATCCTGGGTCTGGGCCGCGCTTCGCTATTTCCACGGCGCCAGCGATGCGGTGATGGCGGCGACGCCCGCGCTCGCCGAAGAATTGCGCGGCCGTGGTTTCCGCAATGTCGTGCTGTGGTCGCGCGGCGTCGATGCCAATCTGTTCCGCCCGCGCGATTTCGATCTGGCGCTGCCGCGTCCGGTGTTCCTGTCGGTAGGGCGTGTCGCGGTCGAGAAGAATCTCGAAGCGTTCCTCGAACTCGATTTGCCCGGGACCAAGGTGGTGGTCGGCGATGGTCCCGCGCGCGCGGAGCTTGAACGCAAATTCCCGGATGCGGTGTTTCTCGGAACGATGCAGGGCGAGAGACTTGCCGAAACCTATTCGGCAGCCGACGTGTTCGTGTTTCCGAGCAAGACCGATACATTCGGTCTGGTGCTGCTCGAAGCGCTCGCCAGCGGCGTACCTGTCGCT
Organism: uncultured Afipia sp.; assembly: GCA_964594185.1. Lineage (GTDB taxonomy): Bacteria > Pseudomonadota > Alphaproteobacteria > Rhizobiales > Xanthobacteraceae > Afipia. The sequence continues at coordinate 22,765 of CAZQMD010000024.1, forward strand.
GCCTTGCCTGTGCCCGGTCCGCTCGACGTGATCGGCGATGCGCCGGTCGGCGTGCTGAGCAACGATCTGCGCGCGGCTTGCATCGCGGCGCTCGAAATTCCGCGCGACATCTGCCGCGAGTTTGCCGCGTCCCGAAGCTGGGGCGCCTGTGCCCAGGCATTCATTGATAACGTCACGCGCGAACGCCCGCCGCAGGTCAAGCGCCGCTGGCGCCGACGTCTGGCCCGCAGGCTCCGGTTGACGTCGGAATCTATTCCGACAACCTGATTGCGCATGGCGGCTGCCTTCCGCTGATCTTGCCGGAACAGGCAGGCGCGCTATACATGCGCCATGATCCAACTCGTTCTCCCCACCGTCGCCGATGTCGATGCCGCCGCGCGGGTTCTCGCGCCCGTCGCTGTCAGAACCCGTCTCATCAACTCGCCAGCGCTCGATGCGCTGACCGGCGGTCGCATTTTCCTCAAGCCCGAGGTGTTGCAGCGAACAGGCTCTTTCAAGTTTCGCGGCGCCTACAACAAATTATCCTCCATTCCGGCGGCTGCGCGCAAAGCCGGCGTTGTCGCGTTCTCGTCCGGTAATCATGCACAGGGCGTCGCTGCCGCCGCGCAGCTTCTCGGCATGCCGGCCGCCATCGTGATGCCGTCCGATGCGCCGGTCTCCAAGATCGAGCGCACCAAGAGCTACGGCGCGGAAGTGATTCCCTATGACCGCGACAAGGAAGACCGCGATGCCATCGCGCGCGATCTCGCCGCCAAGCGCGGCGCAACCGTCGTTCCGCCGTATGACGATCCGTTCGTGATCGCGGGGCAGGGCACGGTCGGCCGCGAGATCGCGGAGGACTTCGCGACGCTCGGCATCACGCCGGATATTGTCTCCGCGCCCGCGTCAGGCGGCGGCCTGATGGCCGGGATTGCGCTGGCGACCAAAGCAAAGTTTCCGAATGCCGGGCTGGTGACGGTCGAGCCCTATGGCTTTGACGATCACGCGCGCTCGTTCGCAGCCGGTCATCGCGAGCCGCACCGCGCCATCGGCCGTACCATCTGTGATGCGTTGATGGCCTCGATCCCCGGCGAGATCACGTTTGCCGTCAATCAGGCGAACGGCGTGCAGGGCGTCACCGCAACGGACGATGAAGTTGCGAAGGCAGTGGCCTTTGCATTCCGTGAATTGAAGCTGGTGGTGGAGCCCGGCGGCGCTGTTTCGCTGGCCGCGCTGCTGGCCGGGCATATCGATGCCAAGGGCAAGACCGCAGCCATCGTGCTGTCGGGCGGAAATGTCGATGCGGATCTCTACGCGCGGCTGATTCAGTAGGCGTCACAATTCGGCCTTTTGCGCCGAAGTTTGCCGCCTTCTCGCCTTTAGCTGAAGAAGGCCACTTTCTCGGCCTGACTCATCCGCCGGATCGGCGCGAGCGGGTCGCTGCGGGCCGAAACAGGTCTGGCGATAATCCCGCTGGCGATCAGGCTGGCGCCGAGCGATGCGGGCGCAGCCGCAATAGCGACTGTGTCGACAACTGCGGTCTCAATGGTTGCGGTCCCGGATTCGATCTCGATAACCGGCTCCGGGGTGATCTCCGGTTGAGCCTCAAGCTCCGCAATCCGGGGCTCGGCCACGTCAGTCGGCGCGACGGCGATCGCAGCCACTTCAACCGGCCGATAGTCTGCAATCGGAGTTGCCGTTTCGATCGCTGCTGCCAGCGATATGTGATCCGCTATTTCAGGCGCAGCGTCGAACAGCTCATCGTCCTGCAACGCCAGTTCGCCGGGAGTGTCTTGAGAGGCAGAGCCCAGATCTGCTGCAGGTGCAGGAGTGAGATCGATCGCATCGATCGTTGCAACAGGCTCAGCCTCGGCTTGCGGTTCTTCCGCTGAAGGCGAGAGTGTCTCGATGTCGCTTGCCGCCAGATCGAAGACGCGCAGAACCTCGTCGCGCGGGCCTGCGGCTGCGGCGTGGTCGCAGGCGGCATTGATCGCATCGACCTGCGACTCGAGCAGAAAACAGATGCGTCCGTCCGCGCCGGACTCGCGCAGACCCCAGGCGATCTCTCGGATGACACGCGCGCATTTGCGGGCCGGTGCGAGTGCATCTTCGAAAACCTGACCCGTAAGTGCCTGTGCCGCGCTTTCGCGGGCTGCCGCGACGATGGCCTTCACCGCAGCCATCGCCTCCGGCAATTCACTCGAAGGCACTTCGTTCGGGGCCGACTCACGCGGAGCTGCTTCGTGCAGAGCCTGCTCGTTCGCAGCCTGCCGCTGTTGCTCTTCCTTCTGGACGGCCAGCGAATTCTCGATCCGCGCGACCGCTTCCAGCACCATGGCCGTGTCGGCGTTGCGGTTGCGCTTTGTGTATTCGTCCAGAAACCAGCGCCCGCGCGCGGTCTCGAGAAACGCTTCGCGGATAGCCTCGAAGTCCGCGTCGGTCGGCGACGCGGCGCGGGCTGAAATCGGCGAGAGGGCGAAGGCTTCGTTGGCCATAACAATCCGTAGGCATAAACTATTGGAAACGCGGTGACGCGATCGGCACAAAGCGATGTCCAGATACACAGGACACAGGCTAAACAGTCATCACCACGAACCGCAGCGAATCGCAATTCCCTTGCTCACCAGCGAATCACAAAAGCACCCGGCCAAGCAATCCATTGCTCGCCGATTCGCGATCGGCACGAGCCTGTTTTACGCCTCAACATTGGGCATGGGCGGAACGTATCTGCCGTTCTTTCCGGTCTGGCTGAAGGCGATCGGCGTCGATGTGACATGGATCGGGATCATCACGGCAGTGCCGTCGTTCTCCCGGTTTACCGTATTGCCGTTCGTCACGGCGTTTGCCGAGCGGCGGCAGATCCTGCGCGAGGCGATGGTCGTGCTGGCCTTCGTCACCGCTATTGGGTTCGTGGTGGTCGGGCTGCTGCATCAGCCGCTCGCGATCCTGATCGTGTTCGGCCTGATGGCTTGCGCGTGGACGCCGCTCGCGCCGCTGATCGATGGTTACGCGCTGAAGGGCGTGGTCCGTTACGGCCTGAACTACGGACCGATGCGGCTGTGGGGTTCTGCCGCTTTCATCGTCGGCGCGCTGGTCGCTGGATGGTTGCTCTCGATGATCGACCCACGGAATCTGATCTGGGTCATTGTCGCGGTGGCTTTCGTGAGCGCATTCGTCAGCCTTAGCCTTGCGCCGCTGGATGCACCAGCCAAGTCTGTCGCATCCGCGCGCGCCAGCGGCCTGCTGCGGCGGCCATTGTTTCTCGCCATCATCGGCGCATCGGCGCTGATCCAGGCCAGCCACGCGGCCTATTACGGCTTCTCCGCGATCACTTGGCAGAATGCGGGGCTCAGCGGTTTCACCATCGCCGTGTTGTGGTCGCTTGGTGTGATCGCAGAGATCGTGATCTTCGCAGTCTCGCCGCGTTTCACGGTGTCGCCGGCGGTTCTGGTGATGATCGGCGCGGCGAGCGGTCTCGTGCGCTGGACCATCACGGCACAGGACCCAAGGATCGAAATTCTCACCGCCGCGCAGATCATGCACGGGCTGACCTTCGGCATCACCCAGGTCGGCACGGTGGCATTGCTGGTTCGCCATGTGCCGTCGCAATGGCTTGCCAGCGCGCAGGGCTATTTGTCAGCCCTGACCGGCATCAGTTTCAGCCTCGCCATGGTGTGTTCCGGTCTGGTCTACGCGCGGGTCGGCGAGGGCGTGTATTACGTCATGGCCGCGATGGCGCTTGGGGGTGGACTTGTAATGGCTATCGCGCGAAAGCGGCTCGATGCCCATCGCGCGGTGATGGATTAGCCCCAGAGATCCTAGCCCCAAAGACTCGCGTCCGGCGGATAGACCGTGCTGCCGTCGTAGCGCAGTCCATCGTCGCGATCCTTTGCCAGCAAAAGCGGTCCGTCGAGATCGGCCACGCGTGCGCCCTGCGCGATCATCATGGCTGGGGCCATGGCCAGCGATGTGGCGACCATGCAGCCGACCATGAGGTCAAAGCCCAATGCGCGGGCCGCGTCCGCCATGGCCAGCGCCTCGGTGAGGCCGCCGGTCTTGTCGAGCTTGATGTTGATGGCGTCGTAGCGCTCGCGCAGACCTTCGAGCGATGCCCGGTCATGGACACTCTCGTCGGCGCAGACGGCGACGGGCCGCTTGATGCGGGCCAGCGCCTGATCCTGGCCGGCGGGCAGGGGTTGCTCGATCATGGTCACCCCGGCATCGGCACAGGCGGCCAGATGCCGTTCCAGGCTACCGCCGGTCCATGCCTCATTGGCGTCGATAATCAGTTCGGCGTTGGGGGCGGCCCTGCGGACCGCCGCGATCCGGGCCTCGTCGCCGTCGCCGCCGAGCTTGATCTTGAGCAGCGGACGGTGGGCGGCCTTTGCGGTTGCCTCGGCCATGCTCTCGGGCGTCCCGAGGGAGATCGTATAGGCGGTGGTCAGCGGGCGCGGCTCCGGCCGTCCGAGCAACTCCCAGATCCGCTTTTTCGCCACCTTGGCCTCAAGGTCCCACAGCGCGCAGTCGAGCGCGTTGCGGGCCGCGCCCGCGGGCATCCGGGATTGCAACGCCTGCCGGTCCAGCCCGCCACGAATGGCGTCCTGCAAGGCGAGGATGGCGTCCAGCGTCCCCTCCGGCGTTTCGCCGTAACGGGCATAGGGAACACACTCGCCGCGCCCGACAAGGGCCTCACCATTAATCGCATTGTTAATGCCTTGGCGACTTACCTCAGCCACAATCACAACGGCTTCTGTCTTGGCTCCCCGGCTGATGGTGAAGCCGCCGGCAATAGGCCAGCGCTCGATCCGGGCGGCGAGTTTCAGCGATGGCATCATTTGTGAAATCGATTTTCGTGAGGGCGGGCTTGCTCGAACGCGGCAATTATGGCTCTTAGAAACATCCCCGTACAGATTGTTGGCATCGTGATAGGTTGTTTGATCGACCGGCGCAGGAGTTGGGCTTGAACGGCAATCCGACATTGGAGCAGGTGAACGTCGGCGCGGGTCTCGCGCTGCGCGCGGCAGGCCAATGGACCGTCCACCATGCGCCCGATCTGGAAAAGATCGTCGAGGACACTGAACGGCTCAAGAACCGTCCGGACAATATCGTGATCGACGTCTCGCAGGTCTCCAGCCTCGATACATTCGGGGCCTGGCTGATCGAACGGCTGCGCCGCAGCCTGACCCAGGGCGGCGTCGAACCCAACGTCGCAGGCCTGTCCGCGAACTATGCGAGCCTCGTGAACGAGGTCCGGCAGGTGAAGCCGGGCGTCGTGCATACCCGGCGGCGGCAGACGCTGCTCGGCATGCTCGACGGCGTCGGCCGCAGCGTGGTCGATGTCGGCGGCACGCTGGTCGGCCTGATCGGCAAGCTGGGGGCGGTCCTCAATGCGCTGGTCCGGGTGATCCGCCATCCGACCAGTTTCCGTTTGACCTCGATGGTCCACCATCTTGAGCAGGTGTGCTGGCGCGCTGTGCCGATCGTACTCCTGATCACCTTCCTGATCGGCTGTATCATCGCCCAGCAGGGCATTTTCCATTTCCGCAAGTTCGGCGCGGACGTGTTCGTGGTCGATATGCTCGGCGTGCTGGTGCTGCGCGAACTCGGCGTGCTGCTGGTGGCGGTCATGGTCGCCGGCCGCTCTGGCAGCGCCTATACGGCCGAACTCGGCTCGATGCGGATGCGCGAGGAAGTCGATGCGCTGCGGACCATGGGTTTCGATCCGACCGAGGTGCTGATCCTGCCGCGCATTGTCGCGCTGATTATCGCCATGCCCATTCTGGCCTTTCTCGGCGCCATGGCTGCGCTTTATGGCGGCGGCCTTGTGGCGTGGGGTTACGGCGGCGTGCAGCCCGATGCGTTTCTGTCGCGCCTGAAGGAAGCCATTTCCATCAATCATTTCACGGTTGGCATGGTGAAGGCGCCTTTCATGGCGCTGGTGATCGGCATCGTGGCCTGCGTCGAGGGCGCGGCGGTGAAAGGCAGTGCGGAGTCGCTCGGCCAGCACACCACGGCCTCGGTGGTGAAATCGATTTTCTTCGTCATCGTCATGGATGGCCTGTTCGCGATCTTCTTCGCGACGATCAATATTTAGGACATGGCAATGGCGGCTTATTCCGACGATGCGATCATCCGCGTGCGCGATCTCACGGTGAAACTGAACGAGAACCTCATTCTCGATCACCTCGATCTCGACGTGAAGCGCGGCGAAATCCTTGGCTTCGTCGGTGCATCCGGCGCGGGCAAGTCGGTGCTGACCCGTACGATCATCGGTCTGATCCCGAAGCTCGCTGGAACGATCGAGGTGTTCGGCACCAATATGGGTGAGGCCACCGAGGATCAGCGCCGCGCGGTCGAGCGCCGCTGGGGCGTGCTGTTCCAGCATGGCGCGCTGTTCTCATCGCTGAACGTGCGCCAGAATATCCAGTTCCCTGTGCGCGAATTCATGAACGTGTCCGAACGGCTGCTGGATGAAATCGCCATCGCCAAGCTCGCCATGGTTGGCCTCAAGCCCGAAGTCGCCGACCGGTTCCCGTCGGAACTGTCCGGCGGCATGATCAAGCGCGTGGCGCTGGCCCGTGCGCTCGCGCTCGACCCGGAGATCGTGTTTCTCGACGAACCAACATCCGGTCTCGATCCGATCAGCGCCGGTGATTTCGATCAGCTTGTGATGACGCTGCAGCGTACTTTGGGATTGACCGTTTTCATGGTAACTCATGATCTCGACAGCCTTAAAACGGCCTGCAACCGCATCGCAGTGTTAGGGGATCGCAAGGTTCTCTTGGTAGGCACGATGGACGACATGCTGGCCTCGCAGCATCCTTGGCTGCGGGCCTATTTTCATGGCAAGCGCGCAAGGGCTGTCGTTGCATAAGAGCCGTTGTTGCGTAATTTTGTTGCGTTGATTTGGAGCTAAGTTGATGGAAACGAAGGCAAATTACGTCCTGATCGGGGCGTTCACGCTGGCGGTGGTGGCCGCGGCCTTTGGTTTTGTGTTCTGGTTCCAGAACCTCGGTGCGGCAGCCCAGCGCGTGCCGCTGCGCATCGTGTTCGAGGGCGCAGCCTCCGGCCTGCGCACCGGCGGCAACGTCAACTTCAACGGCATCAAGATCGGCGAAGTGACCTCCATCAAGCTCGACGATCCAAAGCGCGTTGTGGTCATCACCAACGTCGACAAGACTGCTCCGATCCGCAAGGACTCGCTGGTCGGTCTTGAATTCGCAGGTCTCACCGGCGTGTCCTCGATCTCGCTCAAGGGCGGCTCGCTGGAAGGCGGTGGCGTGCCGGTCGCAGAAGACGGCGTGCCGACGCTGACGGCCGATCCGAACGCGATCCAGGATATCGGCGAGGCGGTGCGCGGCGTGCTCCAGAACGTCAACAAGCTTGTTCTCGACAACCAGGAAGCGCTGAAGAGCAGCATGGCCAATGTCGAGGTGTTCTCGAAGAGCCTCGCATCCAACTCCGCGCGCATCGACAGCATCATGTCCGGTGTCGACGGCCTGATGGGTGAGAAGGGCGAGTTGCAGGCTGCGGCGCGCTCATTCCGCGAACTGGCCGATAACCTCGACAAGCGTTCCGCCGGCCTGATCATCGATGGCCGCCGCACGCTGGCCGACATCAGCCGCGCGGTAAACAACTTCGACCGCAATCCGACCCGTGTTCTGTTCGGTGCGGGGCAGAAGGATGCAGCGCCGGCGCCGGCCGCACCGGCTCCAACTCAGGCTCGCAACCCGAGCGATGCCCGCGCGCGGCAGCGGTAAGGCACCACGCCTTCCGCTGTTTCTGATCCACAGATTCAAACAGCCATGCGTGATTGCTCTCGCGCATTGCGCGAGGTGAGCTTTTAGTTGCGCCCGTCACAGCGCGCGCGAGGCCTGCCTCGTTCGCGCCCTCAAAATGAGGGGCATGGAGCGCCGCGAGGCGCAAATGTGTTGTTTCGCTTCCGGCATCGCGT
>CAZQMD010000025.1:0-30485 GCA_964594185.1 uncultured Afipia sp.
GGCAGAAGAACCGCTCGACGAACAGGCCGGCTGAGAGCATCGAGAGAGCATAAATGACGTATGGCCATTCGCGAGCGAACATCAGGACGCTAGCGGTCTTGAAAGGCTCCACTTCAGCGAGTTGCTCTGCGAATGCGGTCGAGTATAGGGACATACCGAACAGGCCGAGAAAAATGATATATTTAATCGGCCACAACCGCTCGTGAAGGCCCCACGGCAATCGGTATTGCGGAATCTTCACTGCTTGGGCGACGTTGTTAAGCAGTTCCTGCAGTGCGCCAAACGGGCAAAGCCAGCCACAGAATGGTCCGCGCCCCCAGAATAGCAGTCCCGCGGCGATCGAAGCCCAAAGCAGAAAGATCAGCGGGGCCGACAGGAAATACTCCCAGCTGAAGCCGGTCAGCAGAGAATTGGCAAACGTCAGAACGTTGACAACTGAGAGCTGTGCATTCGCGTACCAGCCGAGCCAAACCAGAATGAAAAGCAGATAGCCGCGACGGATCCACGCATAAATCTTCGGGCGTCGCACCAAGGCATTCTGAAAGAAGAAAATCAGTGTCAGCGCGCCCAGCGCGACGATGGTCGTGCTGATCTTGACGATGTTGTCCCGCCAAATTTTCATCCACAGCGGCTCGTCTTCATCGACAGAAAAAGTTGCCGCGCCAGCCGATGCGGCGACAGGTGGCGCCGACGCCGCCGGTGTAGCCGGCTGCCGGACGAGCGCGGCCGGCTCGTGCTTCATGTAACTGTCCGGCAGCGTATATCCGAGATCGAAGGTGAGCCACGCCTTGTCCCGGGTACCGACGACTCGCTGAACCAACAGCTGCAGCACCCAGGGCTCGGTCGGATCGAACGCGAATTCTGGCGGTACCGTGAACAGGGCAACCTCCGGAAAGTCGGGAGCACCTTCGGCGGCAAGGTCCCCCAGCCTGGTATGATCGCGGTCGCGGAAACGGATGCTGTTGGTATCTTGAATCAATTCGATGCGGTCGAATATGCCGCCGCGAACGTAAGCATTCCCCTTGAACGAATACTTGCCCGATCCAGCGACGACCAAGGCTTGTTGACCTGGCTTGAGCCGGCCAGCGAGACGGTTAAATCCGTCATCGCCGAGCAAGCTGCGGCCGATGGTAGGAACCGCAACATTGGCGACGTAGAGGTCGATGAAGGTGTCATCAGGATCGCCCTCTTCTGGACGTGCTGCGGCCCCCGCATTGCCCGACTTTTCAAATGCCGTGTTCACCTCGCCGACGGAAAGAATCAATCGACGCACCGAACCGTCGCCGACGAGGCTCTGCCAATCGCGAATCTCGTTCTTGCCGGTATCCACCGTCTTCGCCGCCAGCGGCGCCACCGGGGCGATAGCGGTGCCCTGCGCGCCAAGCCGTCCGCCTTTGATCAGTTTCGTTGCTGAGCGAACGATACTGTCACCCATCACGAGCACAGTAACAGTCGCGCCGCTGACTATATCGACTTGCGGCGCGCGCGCATTTCCCTGCGCCACACTTCCCATGTCGGCGCCGATCAGCTTATTGACGGCCTCCATGACGCGCTTTTCCGGGATGCCCAAAAGAACGATGGGCTCCTTGTGCTCGACGAGCTTGAGACCGGTGATCATACCCCTCGGCGTAATGCCGACCAGAAGCTGGATCGGCTTGCCGGAATAACCCGTTGCGTTGGCAAAATCAGAATTCAGGTACACAAATCCGACAATTTGATCGTCTTTGTAAGCCGCCACGATTGCGGGATCGCCCTGCGGCGGTCCGAAGCGATTGGCGCCCGAAATGAGTTCCGACGGCTCCGCCTTGCTAAGGTAGTCGGTGAGCCGGCCTGCAGCTCGTGCTTCTGCAGCACAAAAAATCGCGGCAACAAGGATCAAAGCCGCAACGCATACGGTCGCAACCTCCCGGAGCTCAACAACGATTCTATGTATCAAAGGTGGACACTCCCGATCGCAGGGGCGTTGGTCGGGTCTGCGCGAACATCGTTGTCCAGCTATGTGGTGAATGTTCTACTTTCTTATAGAATAGGTCAACCTTTGTCCGAGGCTCGACATGCGCAAAGATCAGCTCCTGACCGCGAGTCCCCCGGTTGCGGTTCAAAGTCTTCGGGAACTCTACGCGATCGCGGTCGAAATGGCGGAACAGGCTGGCCGGCGCTATGGCGGCCTCGCAGCAAGAACCGACGAAAATTTTTGGCCGGTCCGCTGCGTGTTCGAGGTGCTGACGACCCGCGAGCACGATCGCGCACGAAGCCTGATCGCGGCATGCAGGGAGGCTTGTGGCAGACCGCCGAGCGCTTCCGATCTTCGCTGGATTCCAACTGGTCTGGTTCCAACGGACGAATTGGCGGATATCGGCAATTCGGGCCTGTCGACGACCTATACCGCGTGGACGCTCGCGGTTCGGCATCGTCAGCGGGCCTTTGTGTTCTGGACGTATGTGATCGCTCTTGCAGATGATCCCGAGGTGCGAAAGAAGGCAGAAGAACTGGCACAGGAGGCACTGCGAGACGGTAATGTTCTGCGGCGCGAGCGTCGGCTGGCTTGGCGAGAGGTCCGCAACAAGAGCGCCGCCCATGCGAGCAAAAGTGAATTGGAGCCTGTTTCCGCAGCGCTCCTCGAAAGCCTGCTCTACAAGGACATCATTGCGTGGTCGCAGAAATTGCCGCCCGCCCAGCGCGCGCGTCTTCTGGCGCTCAATCCGCTTCACCCACCTCAAGTTGGTCTCGCCGACAGCGGCGAGAATCGAACCGATACCATCGAAATCGAGCCGATCAGGCGTCGGGCCCTCCAGCGCGCGGAACAGCTCTCGAACATTTATCTTGATGATGCAGACAATGCCACAGACCAGGACAGTATGGAACTGGCCCAAAAACTTGCCGCACGCTCCATCATGCGTCTGGCGGGCCTGCGCGATATGGCCTCCGCCGACCGAAGCTCTGCCTGACCCATCCCGGCAACCCTTGGAAGCCGTGATCATTTCCCGGTACGTATCCGAGCGCCGGGCGATATCACGAGGCGCTCGCTGGATCAGCCAAGTCACCTCTTATAGCGCTGGGGCTCTTAGGGCGTGTGATGTTACCGCTGCCGGTCATTTCGCCTTTCCGCCCGACGCGCGATCCAAGCTTACCTCGCCGATGTCACGGCCAGGCTGATCGCTGAAATGGTTTGCTAGCTTTTGGGGAATTCCGTTCCATGCATCTGCATCGTCCGGCGTGCGCTTCTTCTGCGTAATGTTCGGCCAAGAGGACGCGAACTTGCGGTTAAGGTGCAGCCATTGGGATTCAGCCCCAGGGTCGGAATCCGGAACAATAGCCTCCGCGGGACACTCAGGCACACACACTCCACAATCTATGCATTCGTCAGGATGAATCACGAGCATGTTCTCGCCTTCGTAAAAGCAGTCCACCGGACATACCTCGACGCAATCCATGTACTTGCATTTGATGCAGTTCTCGAGGACGACATGCGTCATTAGAAACTCCCGACCGTCCTCCTCCGTAAATGCACTCAAGGCGCGCCGAAGGACAGAAGTCGATCATACAGTTGCTAGCTGACGAAGTCGTCCGAGTTTGTTTCTCGCTTTAGACGCACCCGCCAGACATCCGGTTCCTGTTCAAGATAAATCCAATTGCACCTGCTGCCGTCGTCACGAACTGATAGCGCAGTGGCTACGGATCGCTATCGGCTAGAACTTGAACGCTCTGCCCCATTTCCAGATTGTCGAATAGTTGGAAGATGATCGAATGACGGTGATAGGGAGGAATATCCTCACATCGACCACCTGTTCCGCGCGAACCCGAGCTTGTGACATACTGGTCCTATAAGATATATTTTTCTCTACATCTTATCAGGTTTATTCGCGCCTGCAACATCAAATGATTCCAAAGTCCCACGCACGCACTCGCCCCGAAAGTTCGGCAAGATGCCGACTACCGCTTCTTCGGTTCACTGATAAGCATAGGGCCAAAGTAAACTGCGAATCCAAGAAAGGCAGCGGCCCACGCGAAGGCAGCAAGATGAAGCAACTGACTATTCCAAACCGAGACGATCACCGCGCATATCCGAGCAAGCGCTGCGATCACAACAGCAGCATACATTCCCTGAGTGACGGCAGATGGCGATCAGCGGCTGGCCCAAATGACCGAGGCTTGCGCGCGTCATTACCGCTAACGTCGTGACGCCGGCAGCTCCCGCCATCCACGCATGAATTCCTGCGCTCGGGGGAACCAAACCGAGAGCAGACGGCTGTGGTCGGTTGGCTTTTTGGGCTACTCGGATAAGGGAGCGACCATGGGCCTCGCGAGCTATGCGGTTATCCGTTACCACGCCTTCGAGCGTGGGCCTGACCGAACCATGAAGAAGATGGCCGCCGCGGGTCGATCCATCTGGCGCCTTCCCGTCATCTCCAATGGCTATATCGCCAATCGCGCTCAACACCTCGCACTGCTCCTCAACTTCGATCTTCTTGTATGTCTTTTTCTCGAAATCAAACCAGCCGATGGTGGCTTTCTCAAACGCGCCTATCGCGGTAAGAGAAGCTGCTGTTACGTTGGCTTCATTCGCAAACTTGGTCAGCGCGGTAAAAACTTCCTCGTCGCTTTCCAAGATGGCGACGCGGGTTTGCCGGCCCGCGTCGTTCGAAATGATTTTGTTCTTCATGATAGAGTCACGCAGCGCTGCGCTGCGAGTGCAGGCCTTCCTTGATCTCCTCAATAATCTTGGCGCTGAAGGCCTCAAGGTTCCTTGGGTTTCGAGAGGTGATGACCTCGCGATCCGTTAGGGTCACGAGGTCCATGTAAGCGCTCCCGGGAGACAAGCTGGCAACGGCACGCAATGCCTGAAAGCCGTCGGGAACTAAAACCTCCCCGACCGAGGAGGTCGTTGAAATTGCGCCAGCCACTCCTATTGAGGTCGTCGAGACAATTTTTCTGTACAGGCTCACCCCTCCCGATCTAGCTCACCCTTATCGCCAGATCGCAATTGTCGGGGCCGCCGACAGATCAGGCACGCGCGTTGGCAGGTTCACGACGCTTGGGGTCGGAATTGGACCAAGAAACGCATGTTTTCTTGCGAGCATTTTCCGGACGACGCAATCATTTCGTAGACGATGTTGTGTTCAAGTCCACGCCAGCACCGGCAGTTTACGGCGTTGAGCACACCCTCTTCACGGAACGCTCGGCGCTTTCTTTGCTCCGTTATTTCCTCGCCACACTGATTCGGCGCCTTATCCACCATGCCCCCACGGATGTAAGAAGCCACGTCGCGCACGCCGCGACAAAGGCCCACCAATAATTTCGACCGACCAAAACAAGAAAAGTTGCGGCGAAGGACAGCAGGGCAAGGCTTCCCAACGCAGCTCCTAATGCGTCGAGAGCTGCCGCCTGCTCTCCGCGTCGCTCCCCTTGAAGACCGGCTTCACGCTTTTTTCTGACTTCATGTTTTTCGATCAGCGTGGCGCTGGCACAGAAGATGGCGGGAAGTGCCAAAAAGAGACCGCCAATGGAAGGACCCAGAGAGCTGCTGATAAAGCCGGTGAACATGGTCGCCACTCCACCCAGGCCAAATCGAATGACGTATTCGTACCAGCGCCCCTCTTGCAGAGACGACAACGACATCCTGACCAACATCAGCGGCCACCGATCAACACAAGATGAAGGCCGAAGGCAATTGCAAGCCAAATTGGCAAGGACAACAGGGTCGCGGGCAGCGCCCTTACGTGCCCACGCATCAGCAGCTGGCAAACGAGAACACTGTAGAGCGCGAGTGCAATTGCTCCTATCATCATGGCTCGTGCCTGAATGGCGGCGTAGTCCGCTCCCTTCGTCGCGATCGCGATCGATAGAGTGGCCAACGCGACAGACGGCGCTGCACCGAACAGTCCGGCGAAGCTTTTTGGCCTCAGCACATCACCCAGCATCGCCAAAGCCGATACGATAAGCCCGCCCGCGGCAAAGCGGATGAGGTATTCGGTCATGCGCGATCCCTTCGTCTCGGCGTCCGCCGGAACCGTTTCTCAGCAGGATTATCCGGCTGATTTCGGTAACCCGTAAAGTGACGCAGAACCCGCTCGAGCACTGTTCCTAGCGTGAATCCCACGAGAACGTCGCTAGTCCAATGCGCCAGCAAGACAATACGACTGAGAGAAAGGCCAACAGTGGCGCTCCAGATAGCTCGACGCTGTTTTGGCGGGAACGAGCTGGCAAGCGCAGCGATGGCGATGAGCGACACTTGAAGCGTGGCCCTGAACGCCCGCCGCTATATTGAGGCCATGCTTTCCCGCTGGCCCTTATGGTAACCAACCTTGTTGCTGTCGCAGCGGGTGGAACTCTATCGGCCGTGCTCAAACAATAGAAAGGTCAGAAGCAGCTCACTCGCTCCCGCCGCGCGCCAAGACGATACGAACGGAACTACATCTCCATCTTGCGCTTGTCTCACCTAAACGGAGGCAATCATGGGAACACAAAAGACACGACCAGAGCCACGGCCCGAGAGGGGAACGGAAACGAAGCCAAAAACCGATCGGCTTCCTCCGTCAGCTGATGTCCCTGAAGAAAAAGACGACGTTGAGCCGAGCCCGAAACCATGGCCTGATTAGGACTTAGGGCTTAAGACTCCTCGGTCAGAGTCGGCACCGCCTCTCAACACACGCCGGACCGTAATTCGTTAGCTCTGCTCGTCATAACGGTCCGGCGCAGCGGCCGTGCTTGCCGGGCTCTTCTTTTGTCCGCTGGAAATATCCATTCCTGGCCCTCCACGACCTCGGAATGTGTAGATCGTAAGAGTCATCGCGCCGCCGCCGCACTCGCGCGGTCGGCATCCATATCGCCAGCCGCAATGGAACAAGAGTGAACCCGTGCGCCTACTGGTTGATTTCAGGTTCGACGAGCCGTGAGAGCTTGCGCAGGGATTCCTGCCAACCGAGATAGCAGGCTTCGACGGGAATCACATCCGGTACCCCTTGCTGTTCGATGTTCACTTCGGTGCCAACCGACACGCCCTTCAGGTCTACCGTGACCTTCATCTCGCCCGGCAAGTTTGGCGCATCGAACTTGTCCGTATAGACGAGACGCTTTCCCGGAACGGGCTCCATATATGAGCCCCAAAGGAGTGGCTTTCGCCCGTTGTGAAGTTCGGAAGGACATCCGGTGATTGCCGCTAACCTTCGCATCCAGCTCATGGACGGTGCAGGTAAACCCGTAGGCGGAAGCCAGCTCGCAATCGCATCTGGTTCGAGGAAAGCGCGTACAGCTTCTCGGGCTTGGCAGCAATGACGCGGTGCGGTCGGATCGTGTTGGGCATGGATGTCTCCTTGCAGTTTGATTTCATCAGAGTTGTTCGAATTGGCTCCGGGTGGAAGAAACACATGTCCACTAGCGATGCTCGTCCTCCCTTCCCACTGGATCGCGATTATCTTAACGACGGGAAGGGCTATTGTATGTTTCGCCGCTTGGGATATTCGAGTTGCAGGGCGACCACACCGGTGGTGCGCTCTCCGTAGCGCGCCCTGATCGCGTCCAGCGTCTGGTCGAGCGCATCGGAAGCTCTCCGGTCAGAAAATGTCGACACGCGCCGGTCTTCTGGCCAGTTCATCCATGAACGATCAGGGACGAGGCGAACACCATTGCGGCTCTCCATTGCTCGCGGCGCGGCAGCGTAGATCGTTACGCTCGACCGGTAGGTCCGCGACCAAGCATCGGCCGCCAGTGCCAGCGACACTTCGTCCATACCCGGCTCCAGCCGGATGCCGAGCTCCTCTCGGCTCCAGAAAGCCATCCTGTTGGCGAGCACGGTCGTCACAAAGGGGCGGGTGAGCGTGAACGCGCTGCTTGCATGGCGCGCGTTCCACTGTTCGAGGCCTAGGTCACGCGCGATCGCTTCCGCCCTGCCCCGACCGGCGATCGCCTCGATCAACGTCAACATCATTGGTATTGACGCGGTAATGCCGGTCGTCGTCGTCACGCGCTCGTCCGAGACCATCCGCCTGTCCGCGACGTATCGCATCGTCGGGCTCCGCTTCAACATCTCGCCGACATAGTACCAGTGCGTCGTCGCGCGTTTGCCGTCGAGCAGGCCGGCTGCGCCGACGATCTTGGCGCCTGCGCAGATGCCGATAATCGTCGCACCTTTTCCCGCCTGGCTCCTGAGCCAGGCAAGCGCGAACGGTCGTCGTCGCGGCTCATTGCGGGCACAATGACATAGTCCGCGCCTTCGGGATGCGCTGCGTCGAGCGCAACACCGCGGATGGCGACGGCGATCTTCTCTCAGATTGTAGAGGATTTCGCCGTTGGAGTATTCGTCGCATGGCTTGCAATTACTCGCAATATCCATCAGATCAGCGCTGTTCCGTAACATTCATTCCGCGAATCTATCGGAGCGTCTTAGATCAATCGAAGTTCCGCGAAAGGTTTGCCCTGCTCAAGCGCTTTTACGGACGGATACGAAATTCAACTTCGACTTTGCTCACGTCAACGCCAAAACGATCCGCAAACTCCCGTTTCACTCGATCGTAAAAAACATCATTCCCGGAATCGTCAGTCTCTGGGCTGCCGAGCTTCCTGACCTGAGGAAGCGTCAGAGCTTCATTCCAGCGTGAGATTGATTTTAAGTTCGCAACGGCATGCCCGTAGCTCTTCGTCGGATGTTCGTCCAAAGATGACCGGCCCCCACTGAGTGGTCCGATTGGAATGTTAGTTTAGAGATTGCATTTTGACTACCTCCCTAGGTGTTGGCCAGACGATGGCTTCGGGTGCCGGCGGTCGATATCCAAGCGATGAGTGTGGACGCACCGTGTTGTAGTGGCGTCGCCAGTTTTCGATCACGATCTGGGCCTCCTTGAGTGTGTAAAAGATCTCGCCGTTAAGCAGTTCATCGCGCAGCTTGCCGTTGAAGCTCTCGCAGTAGCCGTTCTCCCACGGGCTGCCCGGTTCGATGTAAGCGGTCTTGGCTCCGACGGTGGCGATCCAATCCCGGAGTGCTTCGGCAACGAACTCAGGACCATTGTCGGAGCGGATGTGGATCGGAATGCCGCGGGCGACAAACAACTCGCACAGGGTTTCGATGACGTCGGTGGCCTTGAGCTTCCGTGCGACCCTTATGGCAAGGCTCTCACGAGTGAACTCGTCGATGATGCACAACATCCGAAACGCCTTTCCGTCGTGGGTGCGATCAGCAACGAAGTCATAGGACCAGACGTGGTTGGGCCTCGGCACGCCCGTCTCTCGGATATACAAAGCTCGGTCATCACATGATCGACGCACGCACGGCGTCGAGAGGGGCTTAGAAGTTTCCCTTTGCGGCCTCCGCCAGGATCAGCTTGTCCAGCGTCAGATCCGACACCGCTCGCCGGAGACGATTGTTCTCGGTCTCCAGCTCCTTCAGCCGCTTCACCTGGTCGCCCTTCAGGCCCCCGTACTCATTCCGCCATCGATAGTACGTTACTTCCGTCACGCCTATCGCTCGGACCGCGTCTACCACCTGCCGGCCCTGTGCCATCAACACATCAACCTGCCGAAGCTTCGCAACGATCTCTTCAGCCGTATGCCTCTTCCTTGCCATCGATCTCATCCTCCATCCGAAAATCATACTTCAGGGAGGACCACTTCAAAGGGGGCAGATCAATCCGAACGCCGATTATATAAACGATACAGTATAGTTTCTTATGAGGCTAGTCATGATTCATTGTCCCAGGACCTTCTCCGAGGACGCTGCCGGCCAACAAGTGCCGAGCTTGGGCTGTTTTTTCACAACCACCAAACGCCATTCACGAGATCGGCATTCCGGTCGGGTCCGAAGCGATTCCAAGAAACAAAAATCGCGCGGCCTGCCGGAGTGCTGCACGACAGCTGATCTGGAAACGCCCGTAAGGACAGCGTCGTGACGCGGCCGGTCAGCGGATTGCAGTCCCATCCGCAGACCGGCCGTTTCTTCGTCCAGGGTTCGAGCATTTCGTTGCTATGGGACGAGACCGGTGAGTGAAACAGTTCGTCCACGCGTCGGGCGCTATGCCGTGCAGGTCGTGCTTATTTCGATGCTTGGCATGATTGGCGCGTTGGTCGCGATCTTCATCTGTCTTCTCTTGTGAACGAGAGAACGAATTCGCCGGACCGATGGCCTTTCTGGATTCATATCGCGCGAAGTTTAAAGTAAGCGTCCGCGATGGCCATTTGCCATTTCGGAGGCTCACTCCATTGCTACTGCATGATCACTTCCTGTTGCCGGCGAAGCACCCCGCAGCAACAGCAACAGCGGAATGGCTGCGAGGCTCAGGATCATCATGAGTTTGAAATCGTTCATGTAGCTAATGATCGCGGCTTGCTTCTGGATCACAAGATCCAAAGCCGCACGACCGCTCGCCGTCCAGGGGCTTAGAACCTTCATCACCGCGCCATCGTTGAACGCACGATTAACCGCAGTCACATGACTTCCGATGGTTGCGTGATTGATCTGATTGTTCCTGACCAACAAATAGGAAACAACAGAAATTCCGACGCTCGATCCCACGTTGCGCGAAAGATTGTACAGACCCGTGGCGTCCGCACGGCTCTCGGGCGCGAGCGTCGCGAATGTCACGGTGGTGAGCGGGACGAACAAAAATCCCAGCCCGGCCCCCTGGACAAAACCGGTCACCGCGATGGTCCACTGCGAAACGTCGGGGGTCCAACCGGTCATGTCATACATCGCCCAGGCGGTCAGCAGCAGGCCGGTCATGAGCAAAAACCGTGTATCGACTTTGCCGATCAGGCGGCCAACCATGAACATGCAGACCATGGTGCCCAATCCTCGTGGGCCCATAACGAGCCCAGCGGTGACGACGGGATAGCCCATCAGCGTCTGGAGATAGGGTGTCATCAACGCCATCGACGCCAGGTAGGTCACGCCGACGATGAAAATAAAAAACATTCCCACCGCGAAATTGCGGTCGAGAAACAATCGCGGATTTACGAATGATCGCTTTGCCGTGAATGTGTGGACGAGGAAGATGTAGAACGCCGACGCTGCGACAACCGCTTCGATTAAAATCTCGAATGACGAAAACCAATCAAGCTGCGAACCCCGGTCGAGACACACCTGCATAGCCGCAATGGCGACGCTCAAGCTGCCGAAACCGAGCCAATCCAATTTTGTCTCGGCAGCGATCTTCGTTTCCTTCATGTAAAGCGAGATGCCAAGGAATGCGAGCGCCCCGATGGGAACGTTAATGTAGAACACCCATCGCCATGACATATGGTCGGTCAGCCATCCGCCGATTACCGGCCCGAGCACCGGCCCGACCATGACCGATACGCCGAATAGCGCCATCGCGGAGCCGCGCTCCTCCGGAGTGTAAATGTCGAGCAGGATCGATTGCGCAATAGGCACAAGCGCTGCGCCGAACATTCCCTGCAACAGACGGAATGCGACAATCTGAAACAGCGATTGCGCGATTCCGCAGAGCACGGACGCCACAACGAAGCCGGTGATTGCAACCATCAACACACGTTTGCGGCCAAACCTGTTGGCGAAGAATCCCGAAGGCGGCGTCATGATCGCCGCGGCCACGATGTAGGATGTCAGCACCCAATTGATCTGATCTGCACTGGCCGATACGCTGCCCTGCATGTAGGGCAGCGCCACGTTGGCAATCGTTGTATCAAGCGCCTGCATGATCACGGACAGAATGATGCAGGCCGTAATCGCCGCCCGGTTGGCCGTGTGCTGCGTGGCTGCGTTGCCGGTCGGCATATCAGGCTCCCGAACCGCCAAACATCGCGCTGAGAAAATGCGGGAAGCCGCGCGGATGACCGGTGTCGATGCTCAGTGCCACGCTCATACCCACGCGCAGCGGCGGTTTGCCAGGCGCGTTCTCGACGCGCACACGCATCGGAATGCGCTGCACCACCTTGACCCAGTTGCCGCTGGTGTTTTCCGCAGGCAGCAGCGAGAAGCTCGATGCCGATGCCGGACTGATACTGTCTACCGTGCCGTTCCACTGGAAACCCGGATAGGTGTCCACTTCGATCACCGCATGCTGACCCGGCCTGACATAGGTCAGTTCGGTTTCCTTCGGACTCGACTGAACCCAGACGTGATCGGACGACACGATGTTGAAGGCCGTGGTGGCGGCTGCCATGTACTGGCCGGGTTGCAGCGACGGCACGTTGGTCACGATGCCGGCAAACGGCGCGCGCACAGTCGTGTGCGCAAGCTGCCGCGCCGCTTCGTCGCGCGAGGCAAGCGAATCCTTGTAGCGCGGATGATCCTCGACCGGGGCATCGGGGTCCCCGTTGAGATTGGCCGCGATGCCGGCCAGCTGTTGCGTCAGCGAGGCCAGCTTTTGTTGGGCGCCCTGCAGTGTATTGCGGGCGGCGTCGAACGAGGCCTGCGGGGTGAAATTGTTGGCGATCAGCTGCTGCTGGCGCTTGAAGTTGACTTCGTTGAAATCAACGTCCTTCTTGGCCTGTTCGACCTGACTCTGCATGTTGCGGTAACTGGTCTGGAGCGCGATAAGGTCGTTACGCGTGTTGCCGACCTGCGCCTCGGCCTTCTGCAGCGCAAGACGGAAGGGTAAATCATCCAGTTTGAACAGCACGTCGTCTTTCGCAACGGTCTGGTTATCCTTCACCAGCACCTCTCGCACGATTCCGGACACGTCGGTCGACAATCCGACCATGTCGGCCTGAACATAGGCGTTGTCCGTCGACATCACGGCGCCGCCGGTGACATAAAAGTAGGTGGCAACCACCAGCGCCACTGGCAGAAGAGCGAACATCAAAGGCCGCTTCAGCGATTTCCTTGGCGATTTAGGCCCTTCGTCGGACTCCGGCGGCGGCGTCCGGTTTTCGCCCGGCGCTTTCAACTCCGGCCGTTGAGCGCCCGGTGCATTTACGGTCTCGACGCTACGATTGAGCCGACGCACCTTGTCGTCGCCGATTAAACTTTCGTTGTCGCTCGGATTAGCCATGGCTTGCTCTCTTTTGAGTGACGACCGGCGCCTCGCATGCGTGCGCCAGATTGGCCTTCAGCATTTGCAGTGTGTTCAACAAATGCCGGGTGTCCGCTTCTGACAACCCCGCCAGCGCCTCACCGCGCGTCATGTCCCCGAGTCGGCGCACCTGTGCCAGCGCCGGACGCGCGGCGGGCGTTAGACGAAGAATCCATGCCCTGCGGTCGATGGGATGCGGCAGCCGTTCGACCAGTCTCTGCGTTTCGAGCTTGTCAACAATTCGCCCTAGAGTGACCGCCTCAATCTCCAATAGGTCGGCAAGCCCGGTCTGGTTGATCCCTTCGTTCTGGGCCAGATAGGCGAGCACCTGCCATTGCGACCTGGTCAGCCCCGAGCCGCGCGCGTTCTGCTCGAACCTGCGGCGCAAAAGCCGGGCGACATCATGCAGTAAAAACCCAAGTGTCGGGGAATTTGCTTCCATCAGGCCGCTCCAATATAGTAAGCGTGCTTACTATTATGGTGACACAACGGTTTGGCAAGGGTGCGGGAAAAATTCTGGCACGAGAGATTATTGCGTCGCACCCGGGAACTGAAAGGGTCCAGAAATATTACGCTTAGGCCGACACAGGAGTTTTTGATGAAGACCACGATCATCTCAATGACGGTTGCAGCACTAACAATGCTTACAGCAACGGCATCTGCGCAAGCAGGACCTTTCAAGCAGTTTGACGGATCATGGTCGGGAGCGGGAACGGTTTCGCTGGCCAACGGGCCTAAGGAAAAAATTCGTTGCCGGGCAAATCACAAAGCAGATGAAACAGGCGACAAACTGACACTGGCGCTTCGATGCGCGAGTGACAGCTACAAATTCGATCTCAGCAGCGACGTTTCAAGCCAGGCTGGAGCATTGTCGGGAACCTGGAGCGAAGCAAGCCGCAACATCCATGGCAACCTGCAAGGCCGTGTCGATGGGGGACGAATTACCGTTTTTGTCGAGGCTGCCGGCTTCGCTGCGAACCTCTCAATCATCACACGCGGCCAACAACAGTCCGTTTCCATCACTTCCAAGGGCGAGATCCGCAGCGTGTCAATTACGATGGTGAAGGCCTAGTTGATTGTGAGATATTCGAACCGGCATCGCCTCGGACTCCACTAGGGCGTGTCTTCAGTTGAGGAGCATAGTAGCAACGACCAATTGAATTGCGCGAGGTAATTTCTGGCGAGCTTGTCATATCGGGTGGCGATGCCACGAAATTGCTTGAGCTTATTGAAGAAGCGCTCGACGAGGTTGCGTTCGCGGTAAAATCACATCGGCGCTGGATCTTGCGGTTGGCTTTGGGCGGGATCACGGCTGTGATGTCGCGTGCCGCGGGCGGACCGTACGCGGGAAAGACTTGGAGCCAGCGATCTCGCGGTGGTAGAGTTTCGACGGTTAATGGTCGAGGCTGCTCAGCAGATGTTGCAGAGTGGCACGGCTATCGGAACTGCGGCGGATCACATCCCTCATACACAAATAAAAATCTTATGAGGGCGTCGTCTCGAAAGGTACAGATTGGCGCGTATGTGGGTCAGGTCTGCAATCGGCTCCAACTGATACTCAGGTCGCCTGAAAGGCGCCCTGACCAAAATTCGATGTCAAAGCTAAGGCCGGTAGACTCGTGGCACATGGCTAATTTCCGTGTCAAGTCACGGGCCGCACGATGACTGACTAAAACGCTTCCCGATCATGATGCGACGATTTAATCCTCGCTGCTTTGGAAAGACTGCACAGAATATAAATCTCGGTAGCTGAGGAAGTGTCGAAAATCATTATCGAAAAGCCGGGGAGTCTTTGGACTTATCGTTTCCCTGTTGCACCAAGCACATGGACGGTTCTCGCTTACTGAATGGCTTTCTAAAATTGCATCGAGGGATTATGGGCGCGCTCTCTTTCGAGATGAAGCATAATAGGAACTTCCTTTACCCATAACCTGCGGTGGTTCACCCATCAGGCGAAGTTGCGCCGATTGTTCGAGTCCGCAACTATCTTTTGCGCGGTACGATCCAACTAACTTGCTCCGCAATATAAATATGCTGGATGAGGAGCGGTCTGAGAGTCCGACTCATAATGTTTTCGGGAGCTGATCATGCTCTGGCGAGTCTGCGCGAGATCAACTTGACGCTGGCGATCATCAGCCACGCTTCGGCGCTGGCAATTGTGGCTTCGAAGTCTTTTGCAAGACAACGATTGCGGTTGAGCCAGGCGATGGTTCGTTCGACGACCCAGCGGCGTGGCAACAATTTGAAGCCTTTGGCGGCATCGGATCGTTTGACGATCTCGATGGTCCAGCGGCCGATTGAGGCAAGCGCCTTTTTGAGTTTCGGACCGGCATAGCCACCATCGGCGAAGACATGGCGTAACCAGGGGAAAGCACTTCGTATCAACTGGAGAAGCGCGGGTGCGCCGTCGCGATCCTGTACGCTGGCTTCATGCACGATGCCTGCGATCAGAAAGCCCGCGGTGTCAGTGAGAAGGTGCCGTTTGCGTCCTTTGATCTTCTTGCCGGCATCGAACCCGCGCGGCCCCCCAGCCTCGGTGGTTTTTAACCGACTGGCTGTCGATCACTCCTGCGGTGGGACTTGCCTCCCGGCCATCGGCCTCACGCGCCATCATGACAGTGGTTGATCTTCTGCCAGGTGCCGTCGTCGCGCCACCGGTAGAAGTACCGCTGCACCGTTGTATAAGGCGGAAACTCCTTCGGTAACAACCGCCACTGGCAACCGCTCTGAGCGATGAAAAAGATCGAATTCACCAATGCCCGCATCGCCGTCACACGTGGCCGGCCGCGACGATTCTTGCAAGGCATGTGGGGAGCGATCACAGGGCAATCGGGTGAAGAGGTTCGTGACAAACGGCTGAAGTGCTGAATCTGTTGTCCTCAACTGAGTCGCAGGTGGAGGACGATGATGGATACCGACGGGGCACGATATGCGGCGATTGCCGAGACGACGAGTTTCCTGCACTATTTCAGTGAGTTGCCGGATCATCGTCAGCCCGGCAAGGTGGATTATCCGCTCCCGGAGGTGCTGCTCCTGATTCTTCTGGCGGTTCTTGCCGGCGCGGAGGCGTTCACCGACATCGCGCGGTTTGGCGAGCGGAAGATCGAGCTGCTGCGGCGGTTTCGGCCCTATGCGAACGGCACGCCCTCGCACGATCATCTCGGCGATATCTTCGCAACCCTCGATGCCCGCGCCTTCCAGCTTTGCTTCGTGGCCTGGGTCGCGGCGCTGACCAACACGCCGGCCGAGGTCATCGCGATCGATGGCAAGACGTCGCGGCGCTCGTATCAGACCAAGGGCTCGAAAGAGGCGATCCACATGGTCTCCGCCTTCGCGGCGCGGCAACGCATCGTGTTGGGCCAGGTGAAGGTGAACGAGAAATCGAACGAGATCATCGCCATCCCGGCACTGCTCGACATGATGTCGATCGAAGGCGCGGTGGTGACGATCGATGCGATGGGCTGCCAGCGCGACATCGCCAGCAAGATCATCGAAAAAAAAGCCGACTACATTCTCGCGCTGAAGGGCAATCAGGGAACCCTGCGCGAGGACGTTGAGCTCTTCGCCGATGAGCAGAAAGCCCTGAATTACAAGGATACAACGATCAGCACACATCAAACCGTCGACGGCGACCATGGCCGGATCGAGACCCGGAACTACACCGTGATCCACGATGTCGGCTGGCTGCAGGAGCCTCACCAATGGCCGGGCCTGAAGTCCGTGGTCGAAAGCCGGCGCGAAATCAACGGCAAGATCACCGACGAAACGCGCTTCTACATCACCTCGCTGGCGCTGCTGGCCGAAGCTGTCGGCCAGATGATCCGCGCCCACTGGGCCATCGAGAACTCCTTGCATTGGGTCATGGACATGGTCTTCCGCGACGACGAGTGCCGCGTCCGAACCGACAACGCGCCAGCCAATTTCGCAACCTGCCGGCACATCGCCTACAATCTCACCCGAAAGGCTCCAGGCAAGGATTCCATCCGTCTCCGCAGAAAAACCGCAGGGTGGGATGACGAGTATCTCGCCAGCCTCATCGCCGCCTGATTTCCTTCACCCCATTCCCCTGGGAGCGATCATCGCCCACTCTTCGTCGGTCGTATCGCTTGCATAACGTAGCCCATCTCGACAATATTTCGCTCGGGTGATTTCAGTCCAAACCATCTTGTGCCTCCGTCGTAGTTCGCAACCACGACTGAATCACAAACGACTGAAATCACTCAACTTAATTTCGGGTCAGCCTCTGACAGGAGCACATGCATCCGAGCCAGGCTTGGAAACGCCAGCTTGCCCACGTAGTTGGGAAGCGAAAAGCGCGAAGAATGATTTTTGTTGTTGCGGCCATTGGGGGATTTCCTGATGGCTTGCCGCCAGTTTCAAGCGCGACTCACACATCCATCTTCCCGAGGACCGAGGCAGCGATGCCGGATCGTGCTCGGGTCAACCACCCTATCGAGTCAATGCATCATGAAATATCGTCAGATTTGCGTGATCCGCTCGTCTTTCCTGGAATTTTCCGAAGTAGTTTTCGAGTTTCGGAATGTTGCCCGAACGGATTTCATGGTCTACTAGAAGACTATTTGCCTCATCTCGTGCATATGCTGAACTTTGAACGGTGATGCGATTTGGATTGAAACGAGCAAAATTTGAAGTCTTCATCAAAAACAAAGCGGGTTGCCAAGCGCGATTCCA
Source organism: uncultured Afipia sp. (assembly GCA_964594185.1). Taxonomy (GTDB): domain Bacteria; phylum Pseudomonadota; class Alphaproteobacteria; order Rhizobiales; family Xanthobacteraceae; genus Afipia. The sequence goes on from CAZQMD010000025.1 coordinate 17,658, forward strand.
ATCGTAAAAAAATCGAACCAGCCGCTCCGCAGAAATCGCAAATTTCGCGTGAAGTTATTCTTCGGGTGGCAGCCCAGCTTTTCCGGCAGCAGGGCTATTCTGCCACGACGCTTCGACAGATCGCCGACAAGGCGGGAATGAAGGCGGGAAGTATTTATTACCACTTTGATTCGAAAACCGCGATATTGGACGAAATCCTAGAGCTCGGAGTGCAGCGCATATTCCATGCGGTAAAGGCGAGCGCGAACAACATTGGCAAGGGAGGACACCGCAAAAAGATCGGAGCCGCGATCAAAGCACATCTCGTTACTCTGCTGCAAGAGAGTGACTATACATCTGCAAATATGCGTGTTTACGGTCAATTGCCCGAGCGCATAAAGAAACGGCATCGACCCCTACGCCGCGCTTATGGCAAATATTGGGATGACATGTTGGCGGATGCCCAACGTGCAGGCGAAATCCGTTCGGAGATATTAATTGTTCCTCTGCGGAGATTCATACTTGGTGCTATGAACTGGACAGTCGAGTGGTTCGACGCAAGAAAAAGTAATTCGGTCCAAGAATTAGCAGAGCGGACTTCGTATTTAATCTTCAACGGCATTATTCCGCGTTAGCGTTTCCAGTTTTGGCAAGCCTCAGTGGGATTGAATTCCGCTATGGCCTGAAAGGCGGGACATCGTTCGGCAAATTGTGATCTGTCTCCCTTTATTTACCTTGCCAAATCGGTTTGCGTTTCTCAGCAAAGGCTCGCGGGCCTTCAACGGCATCGAGGCTTCCGTACGTCTCAACGTGGAGTTTGTTGGCCTCAACAAGTCCCTTCTCACAGCCAAGGTCCATTGCGGCTAATACGCTGGCCTTGGCCGCCCTAACCGACAATGGTGCGCCTTCTACAATTTTAAGCGCAAGCTGCAATGCGCGAGCGCGAACATCGTCGGGTGTTTCTTCAAGATAATTGACGAAGCCGTATCCCGCGAGCCGTTCGATCGGCAGGGTTTCGCCGATAAGAACAAGCTCCATCAGAACCGGTTGCGGTAACATCCAGAGCAGCGGTACCGCCCACGGCGATCCCCTCCCCATCTTGACCTCGGTAATACCGACGCGTGTTCCCCGTAAGCCTATTCTAAGATCGCACTTCAGCGCCAACAGCATCCCGCCAGCCATCAACGAGCCGGTCATCGCCGCGATAATTGGCTTTGAAACAGCCCGCATGGCCGTTTGCATCGGATCGCGCATCAACGTCAGTATATCGACGCCGTCACGCGCCTTTATCTCGGCTGCCTGCCTAAGATCCAGACCGGCGGAAAATACTCCGCAGTCAGCTGAAGTCAGGATTACCACCCTCGCGTGTGAATCCTGTTCGACACGCTCCCAAGCATTAGTCAAACCGTTCATTGCCTCAACCGACAAAGCGTTCTTACGCGCCGGCCGATCAATTGTAATGGTCGCGATGTTATCTTTGACCGAGTAATGAATAGGTTCAACTTCTGACATCGATCAGCCTTCTAGTATATTCTAACATATGTTAGAATACATCAAGCTTGATCGAACACAAAGGAATTTCAGGCATGGGATCGGTGATGCACGACAGTCCTTCAAAAACGCGCTTCGCGCTGGACCTTCTCAAGGGTCAGGTAGCACTCGTCACCGGCGGCGGCACTGGCATGGGCCGCGCCACGGCAATTGAAATGGCGTGCTGCGGGGCCCGCATCGCCCTTCTCGGTCGTCGCATTGATCCGATAGAGAGCACCGCAAAGATAATCCGCGACGCGGGTGGCGAAGCATTTGCTGTATCGGCGGATATTCGTGAGCCGGACCTGATTGAGCACGCGATGCAGAAGATCAAAGCCGAGTACGGCGGCTTGAATATCCTCGTTAATAATGCCGGCGGGCAATTCGTGACGCCAGCCAGCGAACTCACCAACAAAGGCTTTGAGACTGTCATCCGCAACAACCTGATCGGTTCTTGGCAAGTAACCAAGGCGGTTGCGGACCATTTCATGATGGCAAACGGCGGATCGATCGTGTTCGTAACCGCCTGTATCCGCAGCGGCCTAAGCGGCTTCGTGCATACCGCGGCGGCGCGCGGCGGGGTTACTGCGATGATGAGAACGCTCGCCTTTGAGTGGGCGGAATTTGGTATTCGCCTGAACTGTATCGCACCTGGAACGATCAAAACCGAGGCGCTTGGCCGCTATCCGATAGCGCCGGACGAATGGGTCAGGCTCAACCGCAATGTGTTAGGACGAATGGGCAGCGTCGAGGATATCTCAGCGGCAATCATTTTTCTGTCCTCGCCTCTCGGTCAGTTTGTAACCGGTGAGGAATGGTACATTGATGGTGGCGAGACGTTACATCTGGCCCACGACGCCCGCGATATGATCGACTCCGTTAAATTTGCCAAACGCGAGCGCGGCGACGCAGGATTGTCGTAGTAGTTATAATCGTTACGATGGGTCAGATGCGAAAACTCCGGAAATCCGGCAGGCCACCGATCCCGGCTTCGGAAAAAGTCGGACAAGTGAATAGATTGCGGACTGGATATCAGCGATCAGTTGGCGTTTTGCGAACTCATCTCAGGTTCCCGATTGCATCATAGCAATTGCGCGACCCGCGTACCCTCTTGGACCGCGCGCATTGCGTCGAGTTCGGTGGCTTCCTTCGCACCACCTATCACATGCGCCTCTATTCCTGCCTCGCGCAAATCATCAAACATGACGCGGTTAGACTCTTGACCGGCGCAAATCACGATCGTGTCTACGGCAAGCGTACGCGTGTCGCCCTCGACGGCGAAATGTAGACCTTGGTCGTCGATTAGCTGATAGCTAACTCCTCCGATCAGCTTGACTCCGCGCTTTTCTAGACTGCTGCGCAGGATCCAACCGGTCGAGACGCCGAGGCCTAATCCTGGTCGTGTTTTCTTGCGCTGCAAGATTGTAATTTCGCGTGGACTTGGCTTTGAAGCCAGCGGATCGCCAGAAAGTCCACCGGCCTTCATAAGGCTGGCATCGATATTCCATTCCTGCTGAAACTCACGAATATCCATCGCTCGTGATTTCGGTGATTCATCAGGCTGCGAATGGCAGAGATATTGAGCAACATCGAAACCGATGCCTCCGGCACCGATGATGGCAACCCGCCTTCCAGCGTGACGCCTTCCGCTCAATAGGTCGTTGTAGAACACTACCTTCGAATGATTGATGCCCTCAATCTCCGGCACGCGTGGATGAACACCACAGGCGACTACGACGGCATCAAATCGGGCGTCGTTCAGTTCAATGACTGTTGGCGCCGAATTCAGTCTGAGATCGACGCCGCTATCGGCAATCTGGCCGTTGTAATAATTCAAAAGCTCATCGAACTCGACTTTGCCCGGGACTGCTCGGGCGAGGTTAATCTGCCCGCCTATGCTATCAGCGGCCTCAAACAAGGTTACCTTGTGCCCGCGTCGACTAGCTTCCGCCGCAGCGGCTAGTCCGCCTGCGCCTGCGCCGATCACTGCTACCTTGCGCGAGGTCGCAGCTGGACCGTCTTCGAATTCCGTCTCATGGCAGGCGCGCGGATTAACCAGGCAACTCGCGGTTCGCTTGGAAAAGATAAGATCAAGACAGGCCTGGTTGCAGGCGATGCAGATGTTTATTTTTGCGGCATTACCCTCACGCACCTTCTTTGCGAAGTGGGGATCGGCCAGCATCGGACGGGCCATCGATATGAGATCGCTGTCGCCAGCCGCCAGAATTTCCTCGGCCCCATCGGGCGTATTGATGCGGTTTGATGCCACGACGGGAATTCCCACCGCCTTCTTCAACCGTGAGGCCGCAAAACGCCATGCGCCGCGCGGGATGACGTAAGCAATCGTGGGAACGCGCGCTTCATGCCAGCCGATACCGGTGTTGAGAATGTCGGCGCCCGCGGCTTCTACCCGTTGGGCAAGCCGGTCAATCTCCTCGCCCGTTGCGCCGCCCTCGACGAGGTCCAACGCAGAAATTCGGTAGACAATGATGAAGTCGGCGCCGGTGGCGGCCCGTGAGCGCTTGACTATTTCCACTGCGAGCCTATGACGATTTTCCTCCGATCCGCCCCACTCGTCGCTGCGGTTGTTGGTACGAAGCACCGCGAACTGATTAATGAGATAACCTTCGGATCCCATGATCTCAATGCCGTCGAATCCTGCCTCTTTGGCAAGAAGCGCGCAGCGGACGTAATCCGAGATCGTCTGTTCAACTTCCGCGCCAGTCATTGCGCGCGGGAGAAACCGATTAATGCGGGTTGGGATGTCCGAAGGACCGACGCAGTCTTGTTGCTTGGAATATCGACCCGAATGCAAAACCTGCAGGCAGATTTTGCCACCGTGCTGATGCACGGCATCGGTGATGCGGCGAAGTTCGCGACCTTGCGCAGGTTCGGTTAGAATCGGCCCGCTAGGCTCAAGCAGACCCGAGGTGTTAGGCGCATAGCCACCAGTAATAATAAGCCCGACCTCCCCCTTGGCACGCTCAGCAAGAAAAACCGCCATTTTGTGCACGCCATTCTCCTCCATATCGAGACGGGTATGCATCGACCCCATTATCAAGCGGTTACGCAGCGTGGTTCGGCCGATTTTCAAGGGCGAAAGCAAATGGGGATAGCGCGACGGTCCCGAGCGAGCTGGCGTCAGCATGATTTGGCTCCGCAGTTGGTTGTTTAATTTCTAACATTTGTTAGACTGAATGCAAGAATTTCAAGATCATTTGGATAGGAGAGGTCGCGATGGATTACGCGCTTAGCGAGCAACAGCTGGCTTTCCAGGAAGCCGCTAAGCGCTTCGCAATTGACAAGCTGAAGCCCCACTATCAGCGGCGGGCAAGTGAGCACCGCATTGACCGTGCCATGTTGAAAGAAATGGGGTCACTCGGCCTGATCGGCGCCGATCTACCTGAAAAATACGGCGGCCTTGGAGAGAGCAGCGTGACGGCGGGCATTATTGTCGAGCAGATCGCGTATGGAGACTTCAACGCTAGCTACGTCCAGCTACTGGCGTCATTGCTCGGCGGGATGCTTGCAGAGCACGCCTCACCCGAGATTGCGCAGGATTGGCTACCGCAAGTGGCCCGCGGTGAGAAGATCATCGGCCTAGGCCTGACAGAGCCAAGAGGCGGTTCGGACGCCGCCAACCTCGTTTTGCGGGCCGAAAAATCCGGTAATGGCTTCCGGCTTAATGGCGAAAAAACTTCCATGAGCTTTTCGAACCAATGCGACGCTGCGGTCGTCTTCGCCCGTACTGGAAAGGTCAAGGATGGTGCGCGCGGCGTTAGCGCATTCTTTGTCGATCTCGCGCAGAGCGGCATTACGCGCACTCACTTTGACGACATCGGCACGAAACCTGTGGGCCGCGGCTCAGTGTTCTTCGACGATGTTTTCGTTCCGGCAGAGTGCCTAATGGCAGAGGAGAATAAAGGCTTCTCCAAAATCATGTCGGGCTTCGACTACAGCCGTGCATTGATCGGCCTTGAGTGCATTGGACCGGCGCAGGCTTCGGTCGATGAAGCATGGAAATACTCAACTGAACGCACCGCCTTCGAACGGCCGATCGCCCAGTTTCAAGGCGTGAGCTTTCCGCTCGCAGAAGCGGAGACTCAGCTAACGATGATGCGGCAGCTTTGCTACTATACGCTTTCACTAAGAGATCGCAGGCTTCCGCACACAGCGGAAGCTGCGATGTGTAAATGGTATGTACCAAAGGTAACCTGCGAAGTCATCCACCAGTGCCTCCTCACCCACGGCCATTACGGTTACACGATGGATTTGCCATTTCATCAGCGTTACCTCGATGTCATGGGCCTACAAATCGGTGACGGGACCGCACAAATTCAGAAACTTGTTATCGCACGCGAAAAGGTCGGTCGTGTCGCTGTTCAATACGCCAAACAGCCCTCCAAATTGGAGCAGACCTTTGAATGAACAAGCTATCGCCGCTGCCATACCGCGGCGAAACCTGGGTGGCCGTGCGTGGGTTTTCCCTGGTCCAATAGATGATTCCGCCCGCATCTTAACAGGGTTTCCAGATTCAGTGTTTTCGATCGCTCCGCCCATCTTCTAATCGAGACGCTCGAACGCAGCGTCGTCGATTGAGCCACCCCGATTATTCAAAGTCACTAACGCTGGATAGGCAACGCGGAAGTCCTCAAGCATCGTTTTTACAGGAGGGTCGGTGAACCAGCCTCTATCATTCACATATTCCATATGACGGTGATCGCTGGTGTCAAACTCGTGAAATAAGGCATCGGCAGTACCGTTGAAGATAAGAGGTCGAACTCCAAACCGTTCGCATAGCTCCATGTTAAACGCGGGCGTAATTTTGAACATCTTGCCGTCAAGCCAAATCGCGGCGTAGCCGTGATAGATGAAAAGATCGGTTCCCATCAACTCCGTCAGCTTGGGGGAATTCAAATGGTTGCGAACGTCCGCAAAGCCAATTGCAGCGGGGATCCCCGCTGCGCGCATGGCCGCCGTCAAAACTATTGCTTTCGGAACGCAAAACGCCGAAGGCTTTTTGAGAATCTGGCTTGCCCGATAATCGGCTTCAAACAAACTCACCGCGTAGGGATCATATCTGATCTGATCACGTACCGCATTAAATAAGAGGATTGCCTTCTCAGTTGTCGACTGTCCTTTTTCGTTGCCAACCACACGGGAGACAAAATCTTTAATCGCAGGTGCACCGCAATCCACGTAGTGCGTTGGAGCGAGAAATTTCGCGAGGTCCGGCTTTAATGTCACTTACGCCTCGAGCGGTAATGCCGTTCACCTAACAAACGTTAGAAATTGTAGCAAGTCAAGTGCCGTAGGCTTCAAAACTTTTCTATGGCGATAGTTGATCAAACGATCGTTAGAATTGATTGAACCCACATACCGAGAGCGTTAGCATTGAGCGGACGGGATGAATACGCCTGTCTTTGTTTGAAAGGTATACATGTCTATCGGCCGCTAAATTAGTCTGGATTGATGCCCGTAAATCAGGAAGCGTAGTTGATGAGCAATCCAACGTCCTATGTATGGACACCTCCGCCCGAACTAATTGCAGAGAGCAACCTGACCGCGTTCCTGCGCGCGACCGGATACGGCGATTACGATAGCCTCTCAATAAAGGCTGACTCCGATCCCGCATGGCTTATGGAAGAGGTTTTCAAGTTCTGCGGCGTCAGGTTTTATCGCCCTTACGATCGCATGCTCGATTTGTCGCGCGGGCAGCCATGGGCACGCTGGTGTATTGGCGGCACTACCAACATCGTCCTGAACTGTATTGATAAACATCGCGACACCCACCTCTGGGATCAAACGTTTCTCGTCTGGGAGAGCGAAGACAAACTCGAACTGCGGAACCTCTCATATCGAGAAATCGACCACGATATTGGACAGCTTGCGCGCGCGTTGACCGATCTCGGCATCGGCAAGGGCGACGTGGTTGCACTATACATGCCGAACGTGCCGGAAACCTTTGTTGCTTTTTTCGCAGTATTGAAGTTGGGCGCGATCCTAATGCCCCTTTTCTCAGGCTTTGGTCCGGCACCCATGCAAACCCGGCTCAACCATGGCGGCGCCAAAGCTGTCATCACTGCGAGCGGGACATGGCGGCGCGGCGCTGCGGCACCGCTTAAATCCATCCTCGACGTTGCGCTCGTTTCCTCGCCGACGGTGCAGCACGTGATCGTGGTAGAACGCAAAGGCCTTGAGATTGAAACGCCGATGCGGGAGGGGCGAGATCTCTGGTGGCATAATATCGTCGCCGGAAAAGATAGCACAATCGCGACAGTCGAGATGAATGCCGAAGACCCTGCGATTCTGCTTTACACTTCGGGGACCACCGGCGAGCCGAAGGGTTGCGTTTGGACTCATATCGGATTTATCGGCTCTATGGTCACGCGCGATATGGTCATTTGCGCCGATTTCAAATCGTCGGACCGGTTTTTCTTTCTCAGTGACATGGGCTGGATGGTCGGCGCGATGTGCGCCTGTATTCCCAGTTTTGCCGGAGCAAGCCTTCTGATCGCGGAAGGTACGCCGGATTTCCCCGACACTGGCCGATTCTGGCGGTTAATCCAAAATCATCGCGTCGGCTATCTCGGAGTATCGCCCACCCTTGTCCGTGGTTTGATGCGCTACAGAACGCAGGACGTGAAGCGCTACGACCTGTCGACCCTGCGTATGACAGTGTCGGGCGGCGAGGCATGGACCAGCGCACCATGGCAGTGGTTCTTTGACCATGTCTGCAAGAGAAAAATTCCGATTATAAATATTTCCGGTGGCACCGAAGTTGGAGGCTGCATCTTCACGGGGACGCCGAACCATCCAATGAACCCCGGTTCGTTCTCGCGTCCGGCGCTCGGCGTCGGCGCGGACATCGTGGATATTTCAGGCAAGAGTTTGCCGCCGGGCGAAGTCGGTGAACTGGTGCTGCGTCATGCTTCGATCGGACTGACCAAGAGCTTATGGAAAGCCGATGCGCGCTATATCGAAAGCTACTGGAGCACGCTTGACGGTCTTTGGGTGCATGGTGATTTTGCGATGCGCGGCCGTGATGGTCTTTACTATATCCTTGGGCGCTCCGACGACACCATCAAGATTTCCGGCAAGCGAACCGGGCCGTCCGAGCTTGAAGGTCTTTTGATAGATACTGGCAAGGTCTCCGAGGCGGCGGTGTTTGGTATTCCGCACCCAGTAAAGGGTTCAGCGATCGTTTGTGCCTGCGTGCTCATGCCAGGTGCGCACATCGAGAGTGATGTTGCGAACGAGCTCTCCGCCGCTATCGTGAATGGTATGGGCGCATCATATCGGCCGGAGAAGATAATTTTCGTGGATGATCTGCCTCGAACCCGCAACATGAAGATCATGCGCCGGGTATTGCGGGCAGTCTTCGAAAGCCGCGATCCCGGCGATATTTCCGCACTCGCCAATCCCGAAACAGTTGACAAGCTTCGCGAGAAACTCGGCGCCACTTAATCCAAGCAGAAGCCGACGGCCCTTCTCAAGAAGGAGGTCGGACGCAATCCCGGCCGCCATCTCGGAAAGGCCATCGCCCGCAATGCTTAGATTGGGCAATCTTGTGGAAAAACTGGCTTTCGTTTTTCAAGATGCGATGCCAATCCCTCGCGTGCCTCGGCGCCGGTGAAACCCAAAATCTCAAGCGCAGTTGAGGTATCGAACAGCGGACCATTAACACGCAGCCAGTTATTGAGAGCGTATTTGGTCCAACGGATCGCGCTTTGCGCCCCGTTAGAAAGCTCCTCCGCCGTCTCAAGCGCAACCCTCTGCAACTCTGCATCTTCGACGCACAGCGACACAAGGCCTATCCGCTCAGCTTCCTCGCCGGACAGCGGCTTGCAGGTGAGCAGGTAATATTTCGCTTTGGCAAGGCCGCACAACAAAGGCCAAATGATACAAGCGACGTCGCCCGCCGCTACGCCAAGCCTTGTGTGACCATCGACAATACGCGCGGACTTTCCACATATCGATATATCGGCAAGAATTCCGACGACCAAGCCTGCGCCGACGGCGACACCGTTGATCGCCGAGATAATCGGCTTGATGCAATTGATAACATTATTAACGAGGTCCTTGGCCTCCTTCCACGTCGACATACGTGAGACAGGATTGTCGAGAATACTCTTGATCAGCTCAAAATCTCCGCCGGCCGAAAAAGCTTTTCCCGCCCCGGTGACGATGATTGCGTTAATGTCAGGGTCGTCGTTGATGTCACGCCAGATATTCGTGAGCTGAGTGTGGGTCTCAGCGTCGACCGAATTGTAGGTTTCGGGCCTGTCAAAGGTGAGCCGGAGAACCCGCTTGGCCGGATAGTCGAGCTTCAATTTAGTATAAGCAGCATAACGATTGGACATCGGCTTCCCTTCTGAACGCTTGGTTGACTCGATTGGTCGGATTGATCCTTACGGCGATCACGCTGCATATCGCAATCGGAAGATTCTCTTGCTTCCGATAAGCTTCGCAGCGAACCTCCCTATGAATTCATTCGAACGGATGTTAGAATTTTAAGGCCGATCGGGACCCGCTGCAAGCTCATACTTTTTAATTGAGTTCGCTGGCGGGGCTGGCGAAAGCAAGACTCGGAGGATTTGCAGTGACGCACGGGTACAAAAACGCTCTGGCAACGAGGGCGGGCGCGAGCCCCACGATTGGCGAAGTGTTTTGCGCGAGCGCGCTAATGAATAAATCGTCGATCGCGATCGAATATCAGGGAAGACATGTCAGCTATGGGCAACTCCTTGACCGTGTGCATCGTGCGACTTGGATGCTGGCAAGCAAGGGCCTGCGCCGAGGCGACCGCGTAGCACTACTCTCGCGTAACAGACCGGAGTATCTCGAAATAGAACTAGCGGCAGCCAATCTCGGTGTCATGACGGCTTGCCTGAACTGGCGGTTGTCGCAACGTGAACTCTCCTATTGCATCGAACTGGTTTCGCCGAAGCTCTTGATCATTGAGAAGGAACTCGTTGGCAATTCTGTAAGTCTTCCAGTTGAAGGCCGCGAAGTGGTCGAGATCGGTTTGGAATATGAAAATCTCTTGAAGGAACATAGCAATCGCGCGCTTCCTATTGCTGCGGACCCTGAAGACGGTCTAGTCATTCTTTACACCAGCGGAACGACCGGCCTCCCCAAAGGTGCCGTGATATCTCATCGGGCGATGATCATGCGGACACTGGTGTTCAGTTCCGAGCTGAACATCGCTCATCACGATACCTTTGTTGCTTGGGCGCCGCTGTTTCACATGGCATCCACAGATCACAGTCTTGCGACATTGTTACGCGGCGGAACGGTCGTCATCATCGATGGTTTTCAGATTGAGTCGTTATTGTCCGCTTTGAAGTGTCATCGGATTGGCTGGCTTGTTCTGATCCCGGGTATGATTGAATTATTCATCACGGCTTTTAAGGCGCAGAAAATGACCTTAAAAGGCGTTGGTCTTTGTGGAGCTATGGCAGACCTCGTTCCTCCGCACGTCATCGCCGAGGTAACTGGCCTCCTGCAGGCTCCTTACCTCAACAGTTTTGGTTCGACCGAAACCGGTTTACCTCCGGCAACCAGATCATTAATCCCGGTGGGCGAGGTCCCCAGCAGCCTAGCGAAACGACAGAGCGCATTCTGTGAAATCAAGCTTGTCGATTCTGCCGACAACGAGGTCGCAACGGGGACACCGGGAGAACTCGCCATTCGCAGTCCGACTTTGTTCTCCGGTTATTGGAAAGCTGATGACACCAACGCGCGCGATTTTCGCGGCGGATGGTTTCACATGGGCGACGTTTTTCGACACAATGATGACGGCTCCCTCGATTTCGTAGATCGCGCCAAATACATGATCAAGACTGGCGGTGAAAATGTCTACCCCGCCGAGATAGAACGAGTTTTGATGAGCGACATGCGGATCACCGAGGCCGCGATCGTGCGTGTCCCAGACGCGAAATGGGGCGAAGTCCCAGTGGCATTCGTGTCACGCGGTGACAGCTCAGTCACCGAGGCCGATTTGCTTGCCCTGTGCCGGCGCGATCTTGCCGCATATAAATGTCCCCGGCAGTTTCGCTTTATCGATTTTTTGGAGTTTCCCCGGTCCACCAGCGGCAAGGTTCAGCGCCATGTACTCGAATCTAGGCTGGCGGGCGAAAGGATGTGAGTGCTTGCCAATGGGAGAACAAATGCGTCGCGGGTGAAAAGCATACGGCGGCGAGCGAGAACAAACCCGTCACCAGACTAGCGCCTTTCGACAACCAAGCCCAGTTCCTGGGCTTTCCAACAGTCGCACGTCCACCGACTAACGCGCGGCGGTCGAAAACTAACTTCACTTAATATCTTGAGCGGAGACTAAATGCCTTCAATTCGCAAAGATTCGCTACGCGGCAAGGTCGCGGTGATCGGGATCGGAATGTCGCCGGTCGGCAATGTGCCGGGAAAGAGCCCGCTATGGCTCGCCGCCGACGCGGCCAAGCAGGCGTTGGCCGATGCCGGCATTAAGAAAAACGAGATCGATGGCGTGCTGTCGAGCCATGCCTTCGCCTCTCCCTTCCACCGATTCAGCGTCGCGTTCAGCGAATATTTTGGTATTCAGCCAACCTTTTCGAACACGCTTCAGGTGTCCGGTGCCACGGCGGCAACGATGTTCAACATCGGCGCTGCTGCCATTCATGGCGGGCTCGCCGAGATCGTACTCGTGGTTGGCGGCGACAGCCTACTGACCGGTTTGACACCGGATCTCGCGCTGCGCTCGATGACGGAAAGCCGTGATCAGCAATACGAGATGCCGTTCGGCATTCCGGTCGCTAATACCTTTGCCATGACCGCACATCGGCATATGAAGGATTTCGGCACCACACCGGAACAGTTGGCGGAGGTCGCTGTAATCCAGCGGCGTCACGCGATGCGCACCCCGGGAGCACAACAAACCAGGCCGATCACTGTGGAAGATGTGCTCAATTCCGGCATGGTCACGACACCCTACCACAAGCTTGACTGCTCGTTGATTTCGGATGGTGGCGCTGCATTCATTCTCACGTCAGCAGAACGTGCAGTAGCACTCGGAATCGCGGCGCCGATCTATATTCTTGGCGGTGGCGAATGTTACACGCACGAACATATTTTCCTGATGCCATCGCTGACGACTACCGGCGCGGTCGAGTCGAGCCGCAGGGCCTACCAAATGGCGGGATATGGCCCGAAAGATATGAACGTTGCTGGCATTTACGACTGCTTCACCGGCACAGTTGTGATGATGCTCGAAGATCTCGGCTTCTGCCCCAAGGGCGAAGGCGGCCGCTTCGTCGAAGACGGACAGATGACCTATGGCGG
>CAZQMD010000026.1:0-30440 GCA_964594185.1 uncultured Afipia sp.
CGCACGGCGAACGGTGTGACGGTTGACGCGGTGAACTTCCGCAATCTCAAGCTCGCCGGGCAAGCGGGTATCGTGCGGATAGGTTCCGTCGGCGATGGCCTGTTCGATGGAATCCGCCACACGACGCCATAGCGCCACACCACTGTTGGGCGTTTCGGTCAAACTCATGGTTGCTGCACCCTGTAGCATCGGTTCGTTATGAGCGCGGTGAAAATCATACCAATGTCACCAGTTTGTCATGGCGCTGCGTTACGAAGTTGTCTAATAGCATAGACAACTTGGAATCGACAAGCCGAACATGATTCAGCCGCAAACAGATCCTCAGCAGGTGCGCCGCCGCCAGGCCATGTCGGTGCTCGCAAATGCTCCAGCCGAACGGATCGCGGCATGTCTGGAAGCCGTGGCCATTCCCACGCACGAAATCGTCCGGCAGCCTGAAAATGGACTTGTGATGGTTCGCGGCCGGATCGGCGGTGACGGCGCGCCGTTCAATCTCGGCGAAGCGAGCATATCACGGGCGGTGATCCAGCTTTCGTCCGGGGAGGTTGGTTTTGGTTATGTGCTGGGGCGAGATAGCAAGAAGGCCTCGCTGATCGCGCTCTGCGACGCACTCATCCAGAATGAAGTGCTTGCAACCGAGGTCGAGCAGAAGATTATCGCGCCTTTACAGAATGAATTCGAGGCGGCTCGCGCAAAGCGTGCTGCAGAGACCGCTGCAACGCGGGTCGATTTCTACACGTTGGTCAGAGGTGAGGGCTGATGACGTCTCTTCATGCCAACGTTCAGTCCGGAATGGGATTTGCCGAACCCGTGCTGACGTCGCAGGCGGTGTTCCGCAGCGTCATGAATGCGTTCGCGCGGCCCGGCTCAATTCAGACGGTCGCGCCCGTGATCGATGCACCGCCGCTTCTCATGCCTGCCATGGCAGCGGTAGCGCTCTCTCTCTTCGATCACGACACGTTTATCTGGACCGATGCGAAGCTTGGTGCTGTACCAGAAACCGCGAACTGGCTGCGCTTTCAGACCGGAGCGCCACTTACAACCGATGCGTCCCGCGCGACTTTCGCGCTCGTGGCTGACGGGTCTGCGTTGCCGGATTTCGATGGCTTCGCTCAGGGCACACCGGAATATCCGGATCGCTCGACGACGCTGATCGTTCAGGTCGATACGCTGACGGATGATCCTGAATTGGTTCTGCGCGGGCCTGGTATTCGCGGTGTGTCATCGTTGCGTGCGGGGACGCTGCCGTCCGATTTCGCGAAGCGAATGCAGGCCAATCGCTCTCTGTTCCCGCAAGGAGTCGATCTCTTGCTCGTTTGCGGCGCGCAACTTGTAGCTCTGCCGCGCAGCGTTCATGTCACTGCAAAGGAGGCCTGAGCCATGTATGTTGCAGTGAAAGGTGGCGAGCGCGCGATTGAGAATGCTCATCGGTTGTTGGCACATGAGCGCCGCGGCGATCCGGCGGTGCCAGATCTCTCGTTATTGCAGATCTCCGAACAACTCACATTAGCGGTTGATCGCGTGATGACCGAGGGTTCGCTCTATGACCGCGAGCTTGCTGCGCTCGCCATCAAGCAGGCGCGTGGCGATCTGATCGAAGCGATCTTTCTGCTGCGCGCATTTCGCGCCACCTTGCCGCGGTTTGGCGTGACCGAACCGCTGGACACCGCCAAGATGCAGGTGCGTCGGCGTGTCTCGTCCACCTTCAAGGATATTCCGGGCGGGCAGATCCTTGGCTCGACGTTTGACTACACGCACCGTCTGCTCGATCCGGCGCTGGCCGATGGTGCGCCGGTTCCTGCGCCAGCCCAGGGCGAGGTGCATGATGCACCGATGCCACGAGTCACCGATATTCTCGGTGCGGACGGTTTGATCGAGTCCTCGCCCACGGAAAATCCGGATGCTGAGATCGGCGATCTGACTCGCGAACCGCTGAGTTTTCCGGCGGATCGCGACTTGCGGCTACAAAATCTCGCGCGGGGCGATGAAGGCTTTTTGCTCGCACTCGGCTATTCGACCCAGCGCGGCTTTGGCCGGACGCATCCGTTTGCAGGTGAAATCCGCTTCGGTGAGGTCGAGGTGGAATTTTTTGCAGAGGATGCCGGTTTTGCGGTGCCGCTCGGCGAGATCACGTTGACCGAGTGCCAGATGGTGAACCAGTTCAAGGGATCGGCCACTGAAGCGCCGTGCTTCAC
Source organism: uncultured Afipia sp. (assembly GCA_964594185.1). GTDB lineage: Bacteria > Pseudomonadota > Alphaproteobacteria > Rhizobiales > Xanthobacteraceae > Afipia. The sequence goes on from CAZQMD010000026.1 coordinate 2,196, forward strand.
GCGGGGCTATGGGCTCGCATTCGGGCAGAGCGAGCGTAAGACCATGTCGATGGCGCTGGTGGACCGTTCGTTGCGTGCGCGTGAGCTCGGCGAGGAGGCGCGGGCGCCAGCGCAGGACGAGGAATTCGTCATGTCGCACTCCGACAACGTGCAGGCGACCGGTTTCGTCGAACATCTCAAGCTGCCTCATTACGTCGACTTTCAGTCGGAGCTTGGCCTGCTGCGAAAGCTGCGCAAGGAATTTGAGCGGGATATGTCCGGCGATACCGGACTGCAGGAGGCTGCGGAATGAACGCGCCGACGTACAATTTCGCCTATCTCGACGAACAGACCAAACGGATGATCCGTCGCGCGATTCTCAAGGCAATCGCCATTCCCGGGTATCAGGTGCCGTTCGCCAGCCGCGAAATGCCGATGCCCTATGGCTGGGGCACGGGTGGCGTGCAGGTTACCGCCGCGATCCTTGGCGTTGACGATACGCTGAAGGTGATCGACCAAGGTTCGGACGACACGACGAACGCGATTTCGATCCGCAAGTTCTTTGAAAAGACCGCAGGCGTGAAGACCACGACGGTGACTTCGGACGCCACCGTGATCCAGACCCGGCATCGCATTCCGGAAACGGCGCTGAACGACAATCAGGTGCTGGTGTATCAGGTGCCGATTCCGGAGCCGCTTCGCTTTCTTGAGCCGCGCGAGACCGAGACCCGCCGTATGCATGCGCTCGGTGAATACGGCTTGATGCACGTCAAGCTCTATGAAGACATCGCACGCCACGGCCATATCGCAACAACCTATGCCTACCCAGTGAAGGTCAATGAGCGTTATGTGATGGACCCGTCGCCGACGCCGAAGTTCGATAATCCGAAGATGGATGATTGCGCGGCGCTGCAACTGTTCGGCGCAGGCCGGGAGAAGCGTATCTATGCCATTCCGCCGCATACTAAGGTGACGTCGCTCGATTTCGAGGATCACCCGTTCGAAACCTATCGCTTCGATGCACCATGCGCATTGTGTGGCTCAAATAGCTCGTATCTCGACGAGGTGGTCGTTGATGACAAGGGCGGTCGAATGTTCGTTTGTTCGGACACTGATTATTGCGAAACGCGCCGCGCCGACGGCCATCAGGGCGCCGGATTCGGTGCCGACCATCAGGTGAAGTGATGCGCGACGACGATCATCCGCTTCTGGTTTGCGAAGGCTTGAGCAAGTCCTACGGGCGCCTTCTGGCTTGCAACAATGTCTCTTTCGAACTTTATACCGGCGAGGTGCTGGCTATTGTCGGCGAATCTGGCTCGGGAAAATCGACGCTGCTGCAAATGCTCTCGACCCAGCTCACACCGAGCTGTGGCCGTGTATCCTATCGCATGCGCGATGGCGCGACCCGCGATCTCGCCACCCTTGGCGAGGCAGAACGGCGCTTTCTGTTTCGCACGGACTGGGGCTTTGTGCATCAGGACGCTGCAAACGGATTGAGAATGGCTGTGTCTGCCGGGGCCAATGTTGGCGAGCGGCTGATGGCGGTGGGCTGGAATCACTATGGCCGCATTCGCGACACAGCGTCGTCCTGGCTGGAGCGCGTCGAAATCTCGACGGATCGCATCGACGACGCGCCGAAAACTTATTCCGGCGGCATGCGCCAGCGTTTGCAGATTGCGCGTAATCTCGTCACCGAACCCCGGCTTGTGTTCATGGACGAGCCGACCGGCGGCCTCGATGTATCTGTACAAGCGCGGCTGCTTGATCTGGTCCGCGGCCTTGTGACCGAGCTTGGACTTGCGGTCATTATCGTGACCCATGATCTCGCCGTGGCGCGGTTGCTGTCACACCGGGTGATGGTGATGAAAGGCGGCGAGGTGATCGAGACCGGCCTGACGGATCAGGTGCTTGACGACCCGCATGAGCCCTATACCCAGCTTCTCGTTTCCTCGATCCTGCCGGCGTGAGGACAAAATGTCTCCGATGATCGAAATCACGCGCGCCTCGAAGACCTTCACCATGCACTTGCAGAACGGCATTCGTTTGCCGGTGGTGTCCGGCGTCTCACTCCACGTCGATGCCGGAGAGTGCGTGGTGCTCGCCGGACCGTCGGGCGCGGGAAAGTCATCAATTCTCAAAATGATCTTCGGCAATTATCGCTGCGATCAGGGGCGGATTGCGGTCCGGCATGATGGAGCGGTGATTGACATCGCGACCGCGCAGCCTCGTGAAGTGCTGCGCGTCCGCAGGCAGACTCTCGGTTATGTCAGTCAGTTTCTGCGCGCCGTGCCGCGCGTTGCGACGCTGGACGTGGTGGCGGAGCCGTTGATCCTCAACGGCGTGCCACGAGAGGATGCGCGGGCGCAGGCTGGCGAGTTCCTGCGCCGTCTCAATATCGCCGAGCGGCTGTGGACGCTGCCGCCATCCACCTTCTCCGGCGGCGAACAACAGCGCGTTAATATTGCGCGCGGCTTCATATCGGATATGCCGATCCTGCTATTGGATGAGCCGACGGCGTCGCTGGATGCGGCCAACCGCAAGATCGTGGTTGAACTTGTAGAAGAGAAAAAAGTACGCGGCGTGGCGATGGTAGCCATTGTCCACGATGACGAGATCCGCAATCTGATTGCGGATCGGGTCGTCGATGTCACGTCATTTGCTGCGGCTGCATAAGAGGCGAGAATGAGTTCTGAGCGAACCGAAATGATCCTGACCAACGCCCGACTGGTCCTTGGCGATCGCGTGCTGGAGAAAGCCTGGGTTGCGGCGTCCGGCGGCAAGATCGTCGAATTCGGTGAAGGCGACGCGCCCGGCCGAGGGGAAGACATGCAGGGCGATCTGGTGATGCCCGGTCTGATCGAATTGCATACCGATCACCTGGAAGCCCATTACGTCCCGCGCCCCAAGGTATTCTGGGATCCTGTCGCTGCCGTCGTATCCTATGACGGACAGCTCGCCACGAGCGGGATCACCACGGTGCTGGATTCTCTGCGTGTCTGGCGCGAGGAGGGTGCCGAGGATGTGGACGGTCAGGCGGGAATACTGGCGGAAGCAATCTCCTCCGCGCGTGACGCAAAGCTTTTGCGCGCGGAGCACTTTCTGCATCTGCGTTGCGAAATCCCGATGCCGAGCGTCGTGGAGGAAGCAAAGGAATTGATCGGCCGGCCGGATGTCCGACTGATGTCGTTGATGGATCACACGCCGGGACAGCGTCAGTTCCGCGACGAAGGCAAGCTGCGGGATTATTACCGCGGCAAGAGCGGCGGTCTGACCGACGCTGAACTCGATGTGATGTTTGAGCGGCGGTTTTTCTATCAGAAGACCTACGGCGAGGCGAATATGCGCGAGATCGTGGCGCTGGCACACAGCTATGACATTCCGCTCGCCAGTCACGACGACACGACTGACGAGAACGTTGCCGATGCGATTCGCGATCGTGTCTCGGTGGCTGAGTTTCCGACCACGATGGAAGCTGCGCGCGGACTGCATGAGGCGGGTATTTCGGTGCTGATGGGCGCGCCGAATGTCGTGCGCGGAGGTTCGCACTCGGGCAATATCGCGGCGGTCGATCTCGCCCGTGAGGGGCTGCTCGATATCATGTCGTCCGATTATATCCCATCGAGCCTGCTGATGGCCGCGATGCAGTTGCCGCGTCATGTCCCCGCGATCGACCTGGCATCAGCCGTGCGGACGGTCACCAAGGCCGCCGCTGAAGCCGTCGGACTCAATGATCGCGGCGAAATCGCCGCCGGAAAACGGGCCGATCTGATCCGTGTTCATGTCGCGCACGATGTTCCGGCCGTGCGCAGTGTCTGGCGGGAAGGACAACGGGTAGCATGAGCGACATTGCAACTCTGTCTGCCTCGAATTCAGATTTGATTGGGCCTGGGCGCTTGATTCTTGTTGTCGGCCCTAGTGGCGCGGGGAAGGATACCCTGATCGGTCTTGCTCAGGCCGCGCGCGCAGGGGACGAGGACGTTGTGTTTCCACAACGTGTCGTGACCCGGGAGGCATCGTCTTCCGAGAAAAACGAAGCGGTCAGCCCGATGCTGTTCGGGCAGATGCTGGCGCATGGAGATTTTGCTTTTCAGTGGGAAGCGCATGGGCTGCGTTATGGAATCCCGCGTTCAATCGTTGAACACATCAAGGCGGGGCAGGCCGTTGTCGTGAACGCATCGCGCACGATTGTCGATTCGGCGCGCAGGTCCTATGCCAACGTGATTGTCGTCGCCGTGACCGCGCCTCCTGATGTGCTGGCGCAGCGCCTTGCCGCGCGAGCGCGCGTAAGCGATGGCCGGATTGACGATCGATTAAAGCGGGCCGTCAGCAGTTCCGAACCCGACGTGACCATCAACAATGTTGGCCCTGCGGAAGACCACGCGGTCGAGCTTTTGAAAGTCATCGGCCGCATCTGAGAAGCGGACAGGATAACTTATCGGCTCATAGATTTCCGTCCAGCGCTGCAAGCCGCTCCGCCTCGGCAATGTCTTCAACCGTGTTGGCGTTGAAGAACGGGTCGACCGGCTCGGTCGGCCATGTTGCCGTCGCCGCTTTATAGCCGGCTGTCCAGCGGCTGATCTGGCGGATGTCGTCCACCAATAACGCGTGACGAAGTTCGTTACGCAGTGAGACGTTCCAGAGTCCGATGGCGTGATGAGCCTGACCGCCTGACGCTGCGACGGCGAGGGGCATATCTCTTTCGGTCAGAACTTGATGCAGCCGTTCCACAAGGTCGTGTGGCAAAAATGGAGAGTCTGTGGTGGCGCTAAGCACCCACTGAACGTCCGGCCTGTGCCTGGCGGTCCAATCAAGCGCAGTCAGAACGCCGGCAAGGGGACCGGCATGTCTGTCAACGATGTCGGCAACGACCGGCAGCCCGAATGAGCCAAAGCGTGCAGGATCGCCATTCGCATTGAGGATGAGTTCATCGCACTGTGGCGCGACCCGCGCGATGACACGCTCCAGAATGGTGCGGCCGCCGACTGTTTTCATCGGCTTGTCGCCGCCGCCCATGCGGCGCGCGAGGCCGCCGGCGAGAAGCACGCCAACAGTGGGAGGCCGATCGTCAGACATCACTACCGCCTTTGCGGCATCGGCGGAGAGATCGCCGGTGCGAAACACTCCAATCCCGATAGCACAGACTGCTTGTAGTCCAAGGGCTTAGCCGCGCACCGCCGGGTCGGTATGTAAGTGGCGCCAAGGTGAGAATTTCGATTATCTTTCAATGAGATATCTATATAAAAGCGCCTGCTGAGGCGGCGGAACGGGTTTCGGAGCGCGATATGCGGGTGATCGGTCTTTCGGGATGGAGCGGAGCGGGCAAGACGACGCTGCTCGCACGCGTGATTCCGCATTTGATCGCCGAGGGCCTCACCGTCTCGACCATCAAGCACGCCCATCACAATTTCGATCTCGATGTTCCCGGCAAGGATTCGTGGATTCATCGGCAGGCCGGTGCGACAGAGGTGTTGATCTCGTCCGGACGGCGTTGGGCACTAATGCATGAATTGCGCGGGGCGCCGGAATTGCGCTTCACCGAGTTGCTTCCGAAAATGTCGCGGGTGGATCTTCTGATCGTCGAAGGCTTCAAGGCCGGATCGCATCCCAAGATCGAGGTCCATCGCGCAGCGAATGGAAAGCCCCTGATGTTTCAGGACGACCCCGCCATCGTCGGCATCGCCGCAGATATTCCTGTCTCAACTGTTTTGCCTCATGTCGATCTCGACGATACCGCAGCGATCGCGCGCATGATGCGTACATCAGCCGCAAAGATCGAGGATGTGCTTGCGCACGAGGCGACGGGAGCCTGAGGCATGACCGCAACGAAACTCGATCTGAAAGGGCTCAAGTGCCCGCTGCCAGTGTTGCGAACCCGCAAGGCGCTCAAGACATTGTCTGTTGGCGACCGGCTCGAGGTGCACTGCACCGATCCGCTTTCCGTCATCGATATCCCGAATCTGATTCGGGAAACGGGGGACAAAGTGGAGATCGCGGCGCAGGCGGAAAGCCACATCGTGTTTATGATCGAAAAGGCTGACGGCAGCGTCGTTTGACGGCTTTTGCAGGTCCACGAAGGTATGGATCGTCCGATCCGGGACTGTCGTAATCGGCCTTCACATTCGTTAAAAATTCATTGCTGCCGATAATCTGGTCGTTCGACCTGAATCTATATTTCATTATATTTATCAAATAGATATTCGTGTATCTTCGACGGTATCCTGTGCCTCCGGCGGGTGTCACACGACTGTCATCCAACCTCCATAAAAGCTCTATGCCGGACCTCTAAAGAGGCGGCCTCGGGAGCCAGTCCTTGATGATTGTGCACCCGCTCACACGATGGAGAGACCCAGTGAATTTCATCAAAACAGTGGTTGCTGCCGGCCTTGTTGCCGCATCGACCTCGGCCTTTGCTGCCGACATCACCGGCGCGGGTGCGACGTTCCCGTTCCCCGTCTATTCGAAATGGGCTGATGCGTACAAGAAAGAGACCGGCAACGGGCTGAACTACCAGTCGATCGGTTCCGGCGCCGGCATCAAGCAGATTCAGGCGAAGACCGTGACCTTCGGCGCCACCGACGCGCCGCTCAAGGCTGAGCAGCTTGAGAAGGATGGCCTGATCCAGTGGCCGCAGGTCATGGGCGCGATCGTGCCTGTCGTGAACCTCGAAGGCATTAAGCCGGGCGAGCTCGTACTCTCGGGCGAACTGCTCGGTGACATCTACCTCGGCAAGATCACCAAGTGGAACGATCCGGCCATTGCCAAGCTGAACCCGAAGCTGACTCTGCCGACCGACGCCATCACCGTGGTGCGCCGTTCGGACGGTTCGGGAACGACCTTCAACTTCACGGACTACCTGTCCAAGGTCAACACCGAGTGGAAGGCGAAAGTCGGTCAGGGAACCGCTGTTGAATGGCCCACGGGCGTTGGAGCCAAGGGCAATGAAGGCGTCGCCGGCAACGTCGGCCAGACCAAGAACTCGATCGGCTACGTCGAGTACGCCTATGCAAAGCAGAACAAGCTGACCTACGCCGGACTGATCAACAAGGCCGGCAAGGCCGTGCAGCCCACCATCGCTGCATTCCAGGCTGCTGCCTCGAACGCCGACTGGGCCAAGGCTCCCGGCTATTACGTGATCCTGACCGACCAGCCGGGTGATGCATCGTGGCCGATCACTGCCGCGACCTTCATTCTGATGCACAAGACCCCGGTCGATAAGGCCGCGTCGGCGGAAGCCATCAAGTTCTTCAAGTGGTCGTTCGAAAAGGGCGCCAAGGCTGCTGAAGAGCTCGATTACATCCCGATGCCTGAGCCCGTGGTCAAGCTGATCGAAAAGACCTGGTCGGCAGACATCAAGAGCTAAGTGAGTATCCGGAGGAGAGGCAAAACCTCTCCTCCGTTTTCTTAAGCGGCGTTTCGCGCCGAATAGACGTGTGTGGTCGATAGACCTCAACTAGAGTGAATGGGACAGGGGACGAGCGTGGCAGAGATGGCCGTTCAGAGCACCTCAATGGAAGCAGCCGGGCCTTACGATCGTGCAAAAGCCCTGAGCGCTTTCAAGTTTGGCGACAAGGCATTCTATTGGACGACCCGGGCGTGTGCCATCGCGGTTCTCCTTATTCTCGGCGGCATCATTCTCTCCCTGATTGCGGGCGCATGGCCTGCGATGAAGGAATATGGATTTGCATTCCTGTGGACGCAGCGCTGGGCGCCGTCTGCTGATCCTCCGGTGCTTGGTGCCCTTGGCCCGATCTACGGCACGCTCGTGACCTCTGTCATCGCGATGATGATCGCCATTCCAGTCGGTCTGGGTATCGCGATCTTCCTGACTGAGCTGTGTCCGCAATGGCTGCGGCGTCCGATCGGTATGGCGGTTGAACTGCTCGCCGGTGTTCCGTCGATCATCTACGGCATGTGGGGCTTCTTTGTTCTCGGGCCGTTTCTTGCGAACACATTCCAGCCGTTCATGATCCGCATTTTCGACGGTGTGCCTGTTCTCGGCGCGATCTTTGCCGGCCCGCCGTCTTATCTCAGCCTGTTCAACGCCGCGCTGATCCTCGCGATCATGGTTCTGCCGTTCATCACCTCGATTTCGGTGGACGTGTTCAAGACCGTGCCGCCGGTGCTGAAAGAGGCTGCCTATGGCGTCGGCTGTACGACTTGGGAAGTCGTTCGCAACGTCGTCATCCCCTATACGCGGGTCGGCGTGATCGGCGGCGTCATGCTGGCGCTCGGTCGTGCTCTGGGCGAGACGATGGCGGTCACCTTCATCATCGGAAACTCGTTCCGCATATCATCGTCGGTCTTTGCGCCCGGTACGACAATCTCGGCGGCTATCGCCAGCGAGTTCGCAGAAAGCGACGGACTTCACCAGTCGGGCCTCATTCTGCTTGGCCTGCTGCTGTTCGTGCTGACGTTCTTCGTGCTGGCTGCAGCGCGGCTGATGCTGATGCGTCTTGAAACCAAGGCGGGAAAATAACATGAACCCGATTTATGCATCCCGCCGCCGCTCGGACATCGTCATCCGCTTCCTCTGTCTCGGAGCGGCGATGTTCGGCGTCACCTGGCTCGCCCTGATCCTGTTCACGCTCCTGTATAATGGCCTTGCTGGTCTGCATCTCAGCATCTTCACGGAAAACACACCGCCGCCCGGATCCACGGAAGGCGGATTGCTCAACGCGATTGTCGGATCGATCATCATGACAGTGCTTGGTGTCGGCATCGGCGCACCGGTCGGACTTTTCGCAGGAACCTACCTTGCGGAATACGGCAAGCATGATCGCCTGACCTCGGTCATCCGCTTCATCAACGACATTCTGCTTAGTGCACCGTCGATCATCATCGGTCTGTTTGTTTACGGTGCCATCGTGGTTCCGATGGGCGGCTTCTCGGCGCTGGCCGGCACGCTGGCGCTGGCAGTGATCGTTATTCCGGTTGTGGTGCGGACCACCGAAGACATGCTCGGTCTGGTTCCGAATCCGCTGCGTGAAGCGGCTTCCGCACTTGGTCTGCCGCGCTCGCTCGTGATCAAGCGTATCGCTTACCGGGCTGCGCGTTCGGGTCTCATCACCGGCGTCCTGCTGGCAACTGCGCGCGTTGCCGGTGAAACAGCGCCGCTGCTGTTCACTGCGCTCAGCAACCAGTTCTTCAGCCTCGATCTCACCAAGACGATGGCCAACCTGCCGGTGACCATCAACAACTTCGTCCAGAGCCCCTACGAGTACTGGAAACAACTCGCATGGACCGGCGCTCTGTTGATTACCTTCACCGTACTTGCCCTTAACATTGGCGCACGCGTTCTTGGCGCCGAGAGGAAAACGAAATGAGCGAGCAGCTTTCTGTCAGCGTCGATCTTCCCCGCGGACATATCTCAGGCCTCGCCGGCCATGCGGACGCGCGGGCCAAGGTCACGGCGCGCGATCTGAACTTCTACTACGGCGAACACCACGCCCTGAAGAACATCAATCTAACGCTCGGTGAAAATCGCGTCACCGCATTCATCGGACCGTCGGGCTGCGGCAAGTCGACTTTGCTGCGTATCTTCAACCGTATGTACGATCTTTACCCCGGCCAGCGCGCCGTGGGGCAGCTCATGCTGGACACCACCAACATTCTCGATCCGAAGCTCGATCTTAATCTGCTTCGTGCCCGGATCGGCATGGTGTTCCAGAAGCCGACGCCGTTCCCGATGACGATCTATGAGAATATCGCCTTCGGTATCCGGCTTTATGAGAAGATTTCGAAGTCCGAAATGGATGGCCGTGTCGAAGCCGCGCTGAAGGGCGGGGCGCTCTGGAATGAGGTGAAGGACAAGCTGAACGCCAGCGGTCTCAGCCTGTCGGGCGGCCAGCAGCAGCGTCTGTGCATCGCACGCACCGTCGCGGTTCGTCCCGAAGTCATCCTGTTCGACGAGCCTTGTTCGGCGCTTGATCCGATCTCGACCGCCAAGGTCGAGGAACTGATCCAGGAGCTCAAGGAAGACTACACGATCGCCATCGTGACGCATAATATGCAGCAGGCGGCTCGTGTGTCCGACAAGACTGCGTTCATGTATCTCGGCGAGCTGGTCGAGTTCGACGACACCAACAAGATCTTCACGTCGCCGACGGATCGGCGCACGCAGGATTACATCACCGGCCGCTTCGGCTGACGCGTATTTCGCGGGAGAGAAATATCATGGGTTCAGAACATACCGCCAAGGCGTTCGATGACGATCTTCAGGAGCTCAACCGGCTTGTGGCCGAGATGGGCGGCCTTGCCGAACGGCAGATCGTCGATTCCGTCGATGCATTGATCCGGCGTGACGTATCGCTGGGAAAGCGCGTCGTGACCGCGGATCTCGAAATTGACAAGCTGCAGCACCTGATCGAGGAACGCGCCGTTCTAACGATTGCGCGCCGCCAGCCGATGGCCGTCGATTTGCGTGAAATCGTAAGTTCGATGCGCGTCGCAACCGATCTCGAGCGTATCGGCGACCTGTCCAAGAATATCGGCAAGCGCGTCTCAGCGCTCGATAGCGATTTCCATCCGCTGAAATTGATCCGCGGGCTGGAGCATATGACCGATCTCGTTCAGTCGCAGGTGAAGTCTGTTCTGGATGCTTATGCTGCTCACGATCTGCCGGCTGCCATGGCAGTCTGGAAGGGCGATGAAGAAGTTGATGCGATCTGTACGTCGCTGTTCCGCGAACTTCTGACCTACATGATGGAAGATCCGCGCAACATCGGCTTCTGCATCCATTTGATGTTCTGCGCCAAGAACATCGAGCGGATCGGCGATCATGCGACAAATATCGCTGAGACAGTATTTTACATGATTGAAGGCCAGCAGATGATCGATCAGCGCCCCAAGGGCGACATGACGAATTTTGCGACGGCCGCGTCAGGCAGCTAAAATTGAATCAATTGAAGGATCGAGCATGAGCGCCCGAATTCTTGTGGTCGAGGACGAAGAAGCGTTGACCACGCTTCTTCGCTACAACCTGGATGCCGAAGGTTACGATGTCGAAACCGTTGCCCGTGGCGACGATGCCGACACGCGGCTCAAGGAGCATATCCCGGACCTGATCGTTCTCGACTGGATGCTTCCAGGGCTGTCTGGAATTGAACTGTGTCGCCGGCTGCGCGCGCGTCCTGAGACCAAGCAAATCCCGATCATCATGCTGACCGCGCGCGGCGAGGAAAGCGAAAGGGTGAGGGGTCTTGCGACCGGTGCGGACGATTACATCGTCAAGCCGTTTTCCGTTCCCGAACTTCTCGCACGGGTGAAGGGCCTACTGCGCCGGGCGAGCCCCGAGCGGCTTGCTACCGTTCTGGCGTTCGGCGACATCGAACTGGATAGGGACCGCCGTCGCGTCGCCCGTTCGGGCCGTCCGATCGACCTCGGGCCGACCGAATATCGTTTGCTGGAGTTCTTTCTGGAACATCCCGGACGTGTGTTCAGCCGCGAGCAACTGCTCGATGGCGTCTGGGGCCGCGACATCTATATCGATGAGCGGACCGTGGACGTGCATATCGGCCGGTTGCGGAAACTGCTCAATCTCGGCCGGGAATCCGATCCAATCAGGACCGTGCGCGGCGCGGGCTATGCGCTCGATGACCGGTTTGCCAAGGCTGAGCAAAGCTAAAGGGCGGAGCAGAGCTGAGCGCCGCCATACCGCTGGATAAATTCTGGTAGCGATCAAGTCTGGCGATCGGGCGATTCCATGCGTCCGGCATAGCGCGGCAATTCTGCGGAGCCATCCGGTTTGAGGACGCCCATCACAGCGCGCGCGTGTCCAAGACTGATCACGGCGATATCGCGCGTCGGTTGCCCCGCGCGCGGTTGCGCTTTCTCGATCAGTAGCAAGCCGCCTTCCTCATAGATCTTGACGGTCCCGACGCCTGTCCAAAGCAGTTCGCGCGCTTCGTAAAAGTCTTCGACGCTTTCGGTGGTGAAGGCGATCTGATTGATGGCAAGCTTATAGCCCAGCCGTTCGAACCGGCTGACGATGTCGGCATCCGACATTTTGATGCGTGTGCGGGGCAGGCTCAACGCGGATTTCCTCCCTGTGATCGCAGCCCCTTCACCCTCTGGCATCGAAGGCTGCATCAACCGATCTTCTTGTGATGTGTCCGCGGTCGCGGCATCGATTTTTTGGCGGACAAGTTGGGTGCGACGGGTATTTGAGTAAAGTCCTTTTTCTTTCGCAGCGCGAAAAGCTTGCCGTGGAACGTTATTGGTGCGCCGCACACTTCTGGTGATCGGTCACAAACTGTTGCCAGGCGGATTCGAAATTCGATGGCACGGTTTGGAAACTCCGTGTTAGCCTCTGCGTTGACGGGGACACAGAGTCCCGTCCACATGGGCAAGGAGACCAACAATGGCCTGGAAGACCCCAAAAATCGTCGAAGTGCCGGTCGGCATGGAAATCAACATGTATGCCTGCGCGGCGCGGAAATAATCCGTATATCGCTATCAGGCTCGCAATAGCGGTCCGGTTTGCGTCAGGAATTCCTCGAGCAAAGAGGTGTTCCTGCGCGAAGCCGGAATGATTCGTGCCTGTGATTGTGAATCCCCTGCATCGAAGTTGAATCGAGAGTGAAAATTTCATGCGCGTCGTCGTTCTTGGGGCTGCGGCGGGCGGCGGTGTTCCTCAATGGAACTGCAATTGTGAGATTTGCCGGGTGACACGCGATGAGCGCCCGGACCTGCGTGCGACCCAGGCGTCAATCGCGATCAGCGCGGACGGGGCACACTGGTTTCTGATCAATGCCTCGCCGGATCTACGTCAGCAGGTGATCGCAACACCGCAACTCCATCCCAAAGCAGGCCACCTGCGTCATAGTCCCATTTCCGGGGTCATTCTGACCAATGGCGAGGTCGATGCGGTGGCTGGGCTGTTGTCGCTCCGCGAAGGCTGGCCGTTTTCAATTTATGCCCACCAGCGAGTGCTCGATATTCTGAGATCCAACAGCATCTTCAATGTGCTCGATGAGAAGCGGGTCAAACGCGAGCCGATTGAATTTGGCCGCACGTTTGAGCCCGAGCTTTCGGATGGCACGCCATCGGGGCTTGAAGTGCTTCCGTTTGCGGCTCCCGGAAAGCGGGCCTGGTATCTGGAGAACGAGGCGGACTCCGGACCTGGCGAACAGGCAGGCGATACGCTCGGCTTGCGGATCGCTGACAAGCGGAGCGGGGAGTATCTGTATTTTCTCGCGGCCTGCGCGGCGTTCACGCCGGATATTATGCGGCGTCTTCAGGGCGCGCCGGTGGTTTTCTTCGACGGGACGCTGTGGCGGGACGATGAACTGATCGCTGCGGGTCTTGGAGTGAAAACCGGGCAGCGAATGGGTCACATGGCGATTTCGGGTGAGGATGGTGCGATGGCAGCATTCGCGGACCTGGATATCGGCCGCAAGATTTTCCTGCATATCAACAATTCGAATCCGGTCCTTCTTCCGGACTCGGAGGAACGTCAGGCTGCCGAGCGTGCAGGATGGCAGATTCCTTCTGATGGAATGGAGATCACCATTTGATCGCCACGAGTGTTTTTGCATTGAAGAAGGGAACGCCCCTTGGCAGCGCGGACGAACTCGAAACTGCGCTGCGGGAGATCGGCGCGACGCGCTATCACAACCTGCATCCGTTTCATAAGCTGCTTCACGGCGGCAAGCTCAACAAGGGGCAGGTGCAGGCCTGGGCGCTGAACCGTTACTACTATCAGAGCTCGATCCCGATCAAGGATGCGGTAGTGATCTCGCGGTTTCGCGACCGTGATATCAGGCTCGAATGGCGGCACCGGATTGAAGATCACGATGGCAACATCGGCACAGAAGGCGGCATCGAACGCTGGCTGAAACTGACCGAAGGGCTTGGCCTTGATAGTGCCTATGTCGAATCCGCCGAGGGAATTCTCCCGGCGACGCGCTTTGCAGTCGATGCCTATGTACATTTTGTTCGCGACCGGACCCCGCTTGAAGCTATTGCCTCGTCATTGACCGAGCTGTTCGCGCCGAACCTGCACGAAGAGCGCATTTCAGGGATGCTTGCGCATTACGATTTCATCAATCCGAACATCATGAGCTACTTCAAGCGCCGTCTGGAACAGGCGCCGCGCGATGCCAATTTTGCCCTGGAATTTGTCAAGAAGCACGCGAAGACGCCGGAGGAGCGAGAGGCTGTCTGCAACGCGCTGATCTTCAAGACCAACGTGCTCTGGGTTCAGCTCGATGCGCTGTCTCATGCCTATGTCGAAGGCCATGTTCCGCCCGGTGCTTTTGTGCCGGAGGAGGGTTGATGGCATTGCGAAATCGCCGGATCGACATAACTGAACAGAGCCGGCCGGTGCTCGCGCGGCACGCGAAGTTGAAATTCGATGAATCGCGCCAGGTTTGGGTCATTCTGGTGCCGGAGCGGGTACTTGCGCCGGATGAAATCGCGGTGGAGATTCTGCAGCTCTGCGACGGCGTCCGGAATGTCGATCAGATCATCGATGTTCTCGCGGCCAAGTATACCGCCGATCGTGCTATGATCGGTGCCGATGTCATCGCCATGCTGCGCGACCTTGCGGAAAAGGGTTTTCTTGCGGAGGCACAGGACACCAGACCATGAGTCCGACGCTGACTGACGCTTCCCCCGTTCACACCGATCCAGCCGACGGGCTGGCGGTGCTGGAGGCGCGCAAGTCGCAGGCGGAAACGTTTGGCATTCCTCTGGCTGTTCTCGCGGAACTGACGCATCGCTGTCCGCTTCAGTGTCCGTATTGCTCGAATCCTCTTGAACTGGAACGTAACAACGCAGAACTGACCACTGCCGAGTGGAAGCGCGTGCTGAGCGAGCTTGCCGAAATCGGCGTTCTTCAGATTCATTTCTCCGGTGGCGAACCGACGGCCCGCAGGGATCTGGCTGAATTGATCCAGCACGCGACGGATGTCGGCCTGTACACCAATCTCATCACGTCTGCCGTGCTGCTGACCAAGGACAAGCTGGCCGCTCTGGCCGACGCGGGATTGTGTCACATCCAGATCAGCTTTCAGGGCAGCGAACAGGGCGTTGCCGACCGCGTCGCCGGATTGAGAGACGCGCATGCGAAGAAAATCGAGGCCGCTGGCTGGGCGCGGGAGCTAGGGCTGCCGCTGACAGTCAATGCGGTGATGCATCGCCAGAATCTGTTTCAGCTTCCCGACATCATTCAGATGGCGGTCGATCTCGACGCCGACCGGCTGGAAGTCGCCAATGTGCAGTACTACGGCTGGGCGCTGAAGAACCGCGCGGCGCTGATGCCGACGATTGAGCAGATCGAGGAAACGTCGCGTATTGTGGAAGAGGCTGAAGTGCGGCTGAAGGGCATCCTCGCCATCGACTACGTTGTGCCCGACTATTACGCGCTCCGCCCGAAGAAGTGCATGGGCGGCTGGGGGCGGCAGTTCTTCAACATCTCTCCCTCCGGCAAGATTTTGCCATGCCATGCTGCGGAAACCATCACGGGTCTTGCATTCGAGTCGGTGCGGGATCATCCGATCGCGTGGATCTGGCAAAATTCGGAGGCGCTCAACCGATATCGCGGCACGGGCTGGATGCCGCAACCTTGCCAAAGCTGCGAATATCGGGAGGTCGACTTCGGTGGCTGCCGTTGTCAGGCCTTTGCTTTGACTGGCAATGCGGGAAACACCGATCCTGCCTGCGCACGATCTCCGCTGCACGAGCAGATATTCAAGACGGCCATGAGCGAAGCGGCCGGTGACACTCGCCGATTCATTTATCGCAATTTTGCCGGCGGTACGCTTGAGGCGGATGTGCATGGGGCCTGACGCCGCCGACATCGCAACCCCGGACAAGCGAGCGGATCGCTTTGCGCCGCTTTCTACGCAGCATATGGCAGTGGGCGACGGCCACGAGATCTATGTCGAGACGGTGGGCCGGGCGGACGGCATTCCGGCGGTCTATCTGCACGGCGGCCCCGGCAGCGGTTGCCAGCCCGATCACCGCAGGCTGTTCGATCCCACGCGGTTTCACGCGGTGCTGTTCGATCAGCGTGGTGCGGGCAGGAGCCGGCCCAAGGGATTACGCGACGCCAATACGCTTCCGCATCTGATTGCGGATATGGAGGCCATTCGCGAAAGCCTCGGTTTTGATCGATGGCTCGTTGTAGGCGGATCGTGGGGCGCCACACTGGCGCTTGCCTATGCGCAGACTCATCCGCAGCGGGTGAGCGGGATTGTGCTGCGGGCAACATTTCTGGGAACGCGCGCCGAGCTGGATGGTGCGTTTCTCGAAAATCTTCCGCGGCTTTATCCGGACTTAAGCGACGACTTCCTCAATTTGCTTTCGCCGGAAGAGCGCGATCAGCCGCTGGATGCGTATTGGAAGCGGATTCTCGATTCCGACCCGCTAATTCACGGCCCGGCGTCTCGCGCCTGGCACGACACCGAGCGCATCCTGTCAGAGCACAAGCCGTCAAAAACACGGCTCGATCTTGCTGCAGTGAACAATGACGCGCGCGGTCTTCCGTGGACGCCATTCATGGAAGCTCACTATTTCGAGAACGGCTGCTTTATGGACCCCGGACAACTTCTGGAAAATGCCGGGAAACTAAGTGGCATTCGTGGAATCGTCGTCCAGGGCCGCTACGATCTTCTTTGCCCGCCTTCGACGGCGCATGCTTTGCTGAAAGCATGGCCGGACGCAGTGCAGCGGATGGTCGAGGCTGCAGGCCATTCGCTTTACGATCCGGGCGTGCGCGATGCCGTGATCGCAGCCATTGATGACGTCTCTCGCGCATGACCGGGAGAAGGAGGAGGTTTCTGATTGCAAACGCGCCGGAGTTTGTCGAAGACTGTCGATCAGAGGTCGACGTGCGCCGGCGGAAAGACCGGTGCTTGATAATGGCCTTTTACCAGGGAGGTACGAAATGACGTTGCTATCATCCGCATCCCGCAGCGCACTGCTTGCGGGAGCATTTGTAAGTTTGTTTGCGCTTGGCGCCAATGGCCAGCAACCGGCCGCACCCTCCGATTCCGCCGCGCCGCCACCTGCTGCAACACCGGCACCGCCGCCGGCTCCTGCCGCAGCGGCTCCAGCACTCGCGCCGACTCCGGCAGCCCCTGCGGCGGCCGCACAGGCTCCGGCTGCTCCCGCGCTGCCGCCCGGTTCGCCCTTGATCGGCCGCCCGGACAATGCGGCTGCTGCGAAGCTTGCACCGGTTGCCGCGCCGCCGATTCCTGCGGCCGCGGACAAGCTGCCGACTGCCAAGCTGAAACTGCCGCCCGGATTCAATATTGAGGTCTACGCATCGGGCATGGCGAATGCACGTTCGATCCGGGAAGGCGACAAGGGCACGGTGTTTGTCGGCAGCCGTCTGGTCGACAAGGTCTATGCTATCACCAACAAGGACGGGAAGCGCAGCGTCAAGGTTCTTGCCTCGGGCCTTTATCGTCCGAACGGGCTGGCCTTCCACAAGGGCACGCTTTACATCGCGGAACTGTCGAAGATCTCAAAAATCGAGAATGTCGAGGACAAGCTCGACAATCCGCCCAAGCCCACGCTGGTCTATGACGATCTGCCGAAGGATGAAGCCCACGGCTGGAAGTTCATCGGCATCGGCCCCGACAACAAGCTTTATGTTCCGATCGGGCAACCCGGCAACAACGTGATGCCGAGCGACAAGCATGCACAGATCCGCCGCATGAATCTCGATGGCTCGGGTGTCGAGGTTGTCGCACTCGGCGTGCGCAACACTGTCGGCTTCGACTGGAATCCTGCGAACAAGGAACTTTACTTCACCGACAACGGTCGCGATTGGCTATCGGAGGATATTCCGGAAGACGAACTCAACCGCGTCAAGAAGGTCGGAGAGCACTTCGGATCGCCGTATTGCTATCAGGGCAATTTCACCGATCCTGAGTTCGGATGGGGCCGGGCATGCTCTGAGTTCACCCCGCCTGTCGGTCTGATGGGTCCGCATACTGCCGCCCTCGGTATGCGCTTCTACACCGGAGACATGTTCCCGAAGAACTTCAAGAATACGATCTTCGTGGCGCGTCATGGATCGTGGAACAAGAGCAAGAAGGAAGGCGGTGACGTCGTCGCCGTCACGCTCAATAAGGATGGCACCGTGAAGTCGATGCAGCCGTTCCTGACCGGCTTCCTTGAAGACAACAAGTATGTTGGCCGTCCTGTGGACGTTCAGCAGATGAAGGACGGTTCGCTGCTGGTCTCCGACGACTGGAATGGTGCGGTCTATCGCATCACTTATGGAAAGCAGAAGACCGCGGCGGCGAAGTAACGCTGCGGATAGATAATACGGCCGGAAGCGCAAGCGCTTCCGGCTTCATCTTTTAGAATTGTATAGCCGTTCGCGACGGCGTGCTCTGGCCAGGATTGCCCATGCGACGTCTGCTCATATTGCTTGTTCTTGCCTTTGCTCCCGCTGTGGCATGGGCGGAAACGATTCAGGAGCGCGCCGCGCCGTGTCTTGCCTGTCACGGCGAGGCGGGAAAGTCCGAGACCGAAAACACGCCATCGCTGGGCGCGCAGCAGCCGGCCTATGTGCTGATTCAGTTGTATATGTTCCGGGAAAAGCTGCGCACCTTCGATATCATGAACGAGATGGCGAAGGATCTGACCGATGACGATCTGCGCACGTTCTCCGACTATATTGAAACGCTGAAGAAGCCGCCGCCGCCGGACGATGCCGGCGATCCGGCCCGCATGCAGCAGGCAATGGCGCTGATCCAGCAGCATCGCTGCAATACCTGTCACAACACAGATCTCGCAGGCCGTGACAACATCCCACGTATCGCCAATCAGCGGGAAGACTATCTGGTCAAGACCATGCGCGAGTACAAGGACAACAGCCGCCACGGCTACGACGCGACCATGGCTGACGTGCTTCAGCCCGTGACTGATCAGCAGATCGTGGAACTTGCTTATTATATCGCGCGCATGCGCTGAACGCTCAAACCTAGCTCAGTTCGGAAGCGTGACGTCCACCGTCAGCCCGGAATACCAGGCGGCGAGATCCGCAATGTCGTTATCAGAAAGCGGCTTGGCCACCACATTCATGGTCTCGTCCTTGCGCTCCTCGGAGCGGAAAGCCTTCATCTGCTTTTCGAGATACATCGCAGGCGACCCGGCGATGTTCGGCGCCATCGGCATTTTGGAGATGCCGTCAATGCCATGGCAGGCGGCGCACATCTGCGCCTTTTTGCGTCCCGCTTTTGCATCGGCGGCATAAGCGCCTGTCGAGATAACGACGCTCAGAATGGAAATAGCTGCAAGTGTACGCGCGATCATTTTCTTGTCCGTTTTCTGTCACGCGGAAAAGTAACTCGCCGCGAACAGACCAGAATCTGCTCGCGGCGATTGCGGTGTTAGAGCTTATTTTCCGTCATAGGTGATGCGATACAGGGCTCCGGCGAGATCGTCGGAGACCAGCATCGATCCATCGCGCAATGTCGCGACGTCCACCGGACGCCCGGTATATTCGCCATCCGCCGTTAGCCAGCCGGATGCGAACACTTCCGTTTTGTCGGCGCTGCCGTCCGGCTTGAGCGAGGTAAACATGATACGTGCGCCAATCGGGTCCGTGCGGTTCCACGACCCGTGCTGGGCCGAGAATATGCCGCCACGGTACTTCGCTGGGAACGACTTGCCGTTATAGAAGATCATACCGAGATCGGCGGCATGGGCGTCCATTTCGACTTCGGGATACACCACATTGGCAGGTGGCGTATCAGCCTTGTATTCAACAGTCCGGACCTTGCCGCCGCCGAAATAGGGGAATCCGAAGTTCTGGCCAGCCTGCGTGATGCGGTTGAGTTCGCCGGGTGGAATGTTGTCGCCCATGCCGTCCACCTGATTATCCGTGAACCAGAGCTGATTGTTCTTCGGATTGAAGTCCATGCCGACCGAATTCCGGATACCGCCGGCGTAGACTTCGCGGTTCTTGCCGTCCTGATCGACCCGAACGATGCCGCCGATGCCATGCTTGGCAAAGCCTTCGAGCTTGTCTTTCGCGGGCACGTTGAAAGGCTGACCGAGCGAAATGTAGATCTTGTTGTCTGCGCCGACACGGCACACGCGGGCGGTATGATTGAAGCTTTCATCCTCCTTCGGGATCAACTCGCCCTGAGGGACGACCACGGCGACGGCGATGTCCGGGCTCTCATAAAAGAACTCCGCAGCGGGAAAATTGAGAACGCGGTTCTGTTCGGCCACGAACAGGAAGCCATCCTTGGAAAAGCAGACGCCGTTGGGAATCGTAAAATTGACCGAAGGCGCGAATTCCTTCACTTCCTCCGCAAACCCAGCCTTGCCGCGATCGGTGACCGCGTAGACCTTGCTCTTGCGTGTGCCAACGAATGTCACGACACCCTGCGGACCGACGGCGATATGTCGCGCGTCCGGGACCAGCGCATAGAGGCTGATCTTGAAGCCTGGCGGTAATTTGATCTTGGCAAGGTTTGCCTTGATCGCATCGACCTTACGGCCCGTCTGCGGCACGGTCGGAATTTCGGTGACGCCGGTTTTCTGGAAGTTGCCGAGCTTGTCCAGATTGTTGTTCGGCGTCTGAGCCGAGACACTCATTGCAGATGTGCCAAGAAACGCGGCAACAGCGACAGAAGTAAGAGCGTGTTTTTTGAAAGCGTAAAACATGATTTATCCTCCCGGTCGGGTTCATTTTTAGCGTTTTACGGGCGAGAGCGTATCGCAGCGTTGTGACGGCGCAAGGCGGTCTGCGTCAGAATTCGTTCTGGCGGCGCAACATTTGGCCGCTACAGCATCGCGCGATTGTGATTTGTAACGGACACGCGACAGCAACGTCTGTTGCGTTGCAGCTTGATCAGGGCTTCTTCATGCTCACGATCTCGCCGTCTTCTTTGACGAAGGAGGCGACAGGATTTTCGAGCAATCCGAGTACAAGTTCCGAGGGACGGCAAAGGCGCACGCCTTTTGACGTTTCGACGATTGGCCGATTCATCAGAATCGGATGCGCGATCATCGCATCGATTAACTGATCGTCATTCAAGGCTGGATCGGCGAGACCCAGCATGGTGAAGAGCGTTTCTTTCTCACGCAGAACTGCCCGCACGGGAATGTTCATCGACCGGATCAGAGACATCAACTCTTCACGGGAAGGCGGGGTGTCGAGATATTCGATAACCGTTGGTTCTTCGCCGCTCTGGCGGATCATCGCCAGTGTATTGCGTGACGTTCCGCAGGCAGGGTTGTGATAGATGGTGACGGTCATGGCGAGACGTTCGGTTTTGCGCCGCCAGAAGCCACCGCAAGATCGTTGACCTGTTCAGGGGTCAGCGTGCGCGGGTTCATCCCGCGGGTCATCAGATAGAGCTTCGCTGTTTCCTCGAGTTCTTCCGTGGCGAAGACGGCAGATTCCAGCGTTTCACCCGCGACCACTGGCCCATGATTGGACAGCAGCACGCATGAATATTGGCCGGCGAGACCACGGATGGCCTCCGCCACGGCGGCATCGCCGGGACGATAGTAGGGCAGCAGTGCCGTCTCGCCACAACGCATCATGTAATAGGGAGTCAGTGGCGGCAGCGCCGCCTTCGGGTCGATTTCCGGCAGCATGGAGACGGCGACACAGTGAGCGCAGTGGAGATGGACGACGGCTCGTGCGCCGCGCCGCGTCTCATAGAGCGCCGCATGAAGCGGTATTTCCTTGGTCGGCGCATCGCCGGACAGAACACGGCCCGATCCGTTCAGGCGCGACAGACGGGCGGGGTCGAGAAAGCCCAGCGATGCATTGGTTGGGGTTACCAGCCAGCCGCCATCATCGAGGCGGACGCTGATATTTCCCGAAGCTCCGGGGGTCAGGCCGCGTTCAAACAGGGAGCGGCCGAACTGGCAGATTTGATCGCGAAGCCGTGTTTCAGTCATGGGGCGCCTTTCGGGGCGTATTTTCCCATGGTTTCGCATGCGGCTCAAATGCCATTTTGGACGTGGGGCGAGCCATGCTACCAAGCCTCTCAACCGCTCGGCGCCAACGCACGAGCAACTAACAAGACGAGGAAACATGTCATCACAGCCGTGGCGCGTCGGGGTCGTCGGTCTTGGTTCGATGGGCCTGGGTATGGCGCTATCCTTGAAGCGTGCCGGTTTTGATGTCGCGGGCTGCGATGTGACGCCGGAGGCGGTCGCGCGGCTGGTTGCCGAAGGCGGACGCGCTGCCGCTTCTCCTGCCGAGGCGGCAAACGGGGCCGACGCGGTGGTCAGCGTGGTCGTGAATGCCGCGCAGACCGAAACCATCCTTTTCGGCGCTCAGGGTGTTGCAGAAACGCTGCCGAAAGGCGCGGTCTTCATATCGTCCGCCACCATGGACCCGGATATTGCCCGTCGTCTGGCCAAGCAATTGGAAGCGACTGGCAGACACTATCTCGATGCTCCGATCAGCGGTGGCGCCCAGCGCGCGGCACAGGGTGAATTGACCATTTTGGCGTCTGGAAGCGACGCCGCGTTCGCCAGAGCAAGGCCTGCGCTCGATGCGATGTCCGCGAAACTCTACGAACTCGGCGATCAGCCGGGGAAGGGCGCGGCGTTCAAGATGATCAACCAGTTGCTTGCAGGAGTACATATCGCCGCCGCCAGCGAGGCGATTGCGTTCGCCGCCAAGCAAGGTCTCGACATCAAGAAGGTCTATGAGGTGATCACGGCGTCGGCGGGCAATTCGTGGATGTTCGAGAACCGCATGCCGCATGTGCTGGACGGTGACTATACACCGCGCAGCGCGGTGGACATTTTCGTCAAGGACCTCGGGATCATTCAGGATATGGCGCGCACCGCGAAATTCCCGGTGCCGGTGTCCGCCGCAGCCCTGCAGATGTTCCTGATGACATCCGCCGCCGGAATGGGCCGCGATGACGATGCTTCCGTGGCGCGAATGTATGCACGCGTGACGGGAACGAAACTGCCGGGTGAATAGACCCTCATCATCAGAATCAAGAAACGGAAACGCCTGATGCCTCGCTTTGCCGCAAATCTCAGCATGATGTTCAATGAAATGCCGTTCCTTGATCGCTTTGAAGCCGCCGCGAAAGCCGGCTTCGATGCAGTGGAATTTCTGTTTCCCTATGAGCATTCGCCTGAAGAGGTCGGCAGCAGGCTGCACGGCAACGGACTGACACAGGCATTGTTCAATCTATATCCCGGCGACTGGAACAAGGGCGAGCGGGGATTTGCCGCGTTGCCGGATCGTTTCGCCGATGTGCAGGCGAGCGTTAAGCAGGCGCTGCCTTACGCCAAGGCGACCGGCGTCAAGCGGCTTCACCTGATGGCGGGTATCGCGGATCGTAAAGATCCCAAGGCTGTCGATTCATTTCGCCGCGCGGTGGCGTGGACCGCCGAAGCGCTGGCCAAGGAAAGCATCGATCTGATGCTGGAGCCGATCAATCCGCGCGACGTGCCGGGCTACTTTCTCAACGATTTCGATTTTGCCGCAGGCGTCATCAACGACCTGAAACTCCCAAACCTGAAACTGCAGTTTGATATTTATCACCGGCAGATTGTCCACGGCGACGTCACCATGGCGCTGCGAAAGATGATGCCAATGATCGGGCACATCCAGATCGCCAGCGTGCCGTCGCGTAACGAACCCGCGGGCGAGGAGCTGAATTATCCGTTTTTATTCGATGAACTGGACCGGCTTGGTTACCGCGGCTTTGTCGGTTGCGAATACCGGCCGAAGGGTAACACGGTCGATGGTCTTGGCTGGTTTGCGCCCTTTGCAACTAGGGGAGCGCGTTCGTGACGCTGGCGCTGGGCTGTATCGCGGACGATTACACCGGCGCGTCCGATCTCGCCAACATGCTGACGCGCTGCGGGCTGCGCACAGTGCAAACCATTGGTGTGCCGGACGATGCGCTGTCTCTTCCCGAGTTGGACGCGGTTGTGGTGTCGCTGAAAAGCCGCTCCATCGAGGCGTCGAAGGCGGTGGCGCGATCGCGCGAAGCAGACAAGTGGTTGCGCGCGCGAGGCGCATCACATGTGCTGTTCAAGATATGTTCGACATTCGATTCAACCGATTCCGGTAACATCGGTCCGGTGATGGACGCGCTGCGCGCGGATTCCAGCGATACTATTGTGCTGGTGACACCTGCGTTTCCCGGCACAGGCCGCACGGTCTATCAGGGCAATCTGTTTGTTGGCAGCGTGCCGCTCAACGAAAGCCCGTTGAAAGACCATCCGCTCAATCCGATGCATGACTCCAATCTGGTGCGTGTGCTGGCAAGGCAGAGCCGATCGAAGGTCGGGCTTATTGATCTGGCTACGGTTGCAAAGGGCGCGGATGCGATCCGCGCGCGTCTCACGGAGCTTGCAACGCAGGGGATGAGCGCTGCCATTGTCGATTCCGTGTTTGATCCCGAACTCGAAACTATCGGCCATGTTGCGCTCGATCATCGCCTGTCTGTCGGCGCATCGGGAATGGGTCTTGGACTAGCGCGAGGACTTGTCTCGTCGGGCAAAGTGAAGGCGGCTTCTGCGAGTGCCGATCAGAAAGCAATCGGTGGGCCGGTCGCGTGTCTCGCCGGAAGCTGCTCGCAGGCGACGCTCTTACAAATCGCGCAGGCGGAGAAATCCATGCCGGTGTTGCATCTCGATCCCGAAAAAATTGTCGCGGGCGAGAGCGAAGCCGAACGTGCGCTCGGTTGGGCGCGCGATCATCTCGGCAAGGGGCCGGTGCTGATCGCCAGCAGTTCGACGCCGGATCAGGTCGCTGCGCTTCAGGCGAAACATGGCCGTGACGCGGCGGGTCATGCCATCGAGCAGACCATGGCGGCGATCAGTGATGGTCTTGTGGCCGCCGGCGTGCGGCGTCTCGTTGTCGCGGGCGGAGAAACATCGGGCGCCGTGGTGGATCGCCTTGACATCCCGGCGTTCCTGGTCGGACCGGAAATCGCCGCGGGTGTTCCGGTCCTTCGCTGTGTCGGATGGGGCAAGGGTGACGCGGTGCTCGCGCTGAAATCCGGCAATTTCGGTGGACCGGATTTCTTTGACGATGCAATCCGCCTGATGCAGTGATCCGATCCTCATGGTGAGGAGGCGCCCTGGCGCCGTCTCGAACCATGAGAGTGGGTATGAGAATGTTGCTTCAATCCTCCTTGAAGCCATACTCCATGTTATTGCCGGTCGCGCCGTAATACTTGAAAGGCAGGAACTTGCCGGTCATTACGAATTTGACGCGGTCGCCCTTCGGATTGGCGACGCGCTCCATGGCAAAATCGAAATCGATAGCCGACATGATGCCGTCGCCGAACTCTTCCTCGATCAGCGCTTTCCACGCGGGTCCGTTCACCATCACCATTTCATAGAAGCGATAGATGAGGGGGTCGGTCGGCGGCATTTGCGTGCCATCACCGCGCATCGGAATTTCGTTGATCATTGCCGTCTCGGCCTTGGAGAGACCAAACAGCGTGGCAGCATTGGCCGCCTGAGGCTTGGTCAGCTTCATCTGTCCGAGAATAGCGCCGACAATCAGTGCGTCGGAGTGGCCGCCGATCTGTTCGCAGATGTGCTTCCAGGTCCAGCCCTTCTCGCGCTTGATGTCGAGCAGCTTTTCGGTGAGGTCGGATCGCTTCATTTCAATTCTCCAGTTTTGAAGATTCAGGCAGCGCTGATCTGGCCGCCCTGCGGTTTATCGATGGATGGGCTCGTGGCCACGATCGAGGGCTCCGTGAAACCGGGGCGGACCACCGGCACGTTGCGCGGATCGTGATCCTTGTTGGTTTCCACAAACGTCTTGCTGCGTGTCACAAGGAAGTCGATGATGTGGTTGCGCAAGGCGTAGTATTGCGGGTGCCGGTGCAGATCGATCCGGCCGCGATCCTTCGGCAGTGGATTCTCCAGAACCTCCGCCAGCACCGCGCCTGGACCGTTTGTCATCAGGAAAATCTTGTCGGCGAGATAGATCGCTTCGTCCACGTCATGGGTAATCATGAACGCGGTCTGGCCGGTCTCAAGGCAGATGCGGCGGACTTCATCCTGCAATGTGCCGCGGGTCAGCGCGTCGAGTGCTGAAAACGGCTCATCCATCAGCATGATCTTCGGTGTAATCGAAAGCGCGCGCGCGATGCCGACGCGCTGCTTCATACCGCCGGATAACTCCGAAGGACGTTTGTGTTCTGAGCCGGTGAGGCCGACGATGTCGATGAATTTCTGCGCGTGGGCGCGAACGCGGGCCTTGTCCCATTTGCGCCATTTCGATGAAACCGCATAGGCGACATTGCCCATCACCGTGCGCCATGGTAGCAGGGCGTGGCTCTGGAAAATCACAGCGCGGTCGAGACTGGTGCCTTCGATAGCCTGACCGTCCACGATCACAGCGCCTTCCGTCGGCTCATCAAGGCCGGCGAGGATGTTCAGCACCGTGGTCTTGCCGCAGCCGGAGTGGCCGATCACACAACCGAATTCACCGCGCGGCATCGATAGCCACAGGTCTTCGAAGATGGTCGTGGTGCTGCCGTTTTGCGCGGGATAGCGCTTGGCGATGCCTTCGATGGAAATGAACTTGTCGGTCATCGCATCACTCCGGGAAGGTGACCATGCGCGTGAACCGCGCAAGGATCTGGTCGAGGATCATGCCGACAAGGCCGATGACGAAGATGGCGATGATGACGTTGGTGATCGACAGGTTGTTCCATTCGTTCCAGACGAAGTAGCCGATGCCCGTTCCGCCCACGAGCATTTCGGCGGCGACGATCACAAGCCACGCGATGCCAATTGAAATGCGCATTCCGGTCAGGATGGTCGGTGCGGCTGCAGGCAGGATTACCGTGAAAGCACGGCGGATGTTGCCGACCTCAAGGGTGCGGGCGACATTGATCCATTCCTTCCGCACCGCGGATACGCCGAACGCAGTGTTCATCAGCATCGGCCAGACGGAGCAGATGAAGATCACGAAAATGGCGGAGAGGCCGGAGTCCTTGATGGTGTAGAGCGCCAGCGGCATCCAGGCGAGCGGTGAGATCGGTTTCAGGATCTGGATAAACGGATCGAGCGCCCTGCACACCAGCGCCGACATTCCGATCACAAAACCGAGCGGAATGCCGACCGCGACGGCCAGAAGATATCCGATCATCACCCGCGCAATGGAATATGCGAGCTGTATCCCGAGGCCTTTGTCGTTTGGCCCGTTGTCGTAGAACGGACGCTTGATGTGCTCCCAGAGCTTAGCGCCAACATCGAGCGGACCCGGCATGGCGGATTTACCCTGAGTGGCGTTGAGACCCATGAGCTTGGCGTATTCAGGACTCATGGTCGCGACCGTGCCCGTGCTGCGCGTGGCGAGATGCCACGCGCCAATAAAGGCAAGGAAGATCGCGATCGAGACGACGGCCGCGCGTAATTTGAGGGACGAGGTCATCGTCAGCTTGCCTTCTTGATCTTGAAACTGCCGAGATAGTCTTCGGGCTTGGCCGGATCGAACGGCTTGCCCATCACCGAGAAGCTCTTGGTTGTGGTGGCCGGTGGCGTGAGCCCGACGTCCTTCATCAGCTTGGCCGTGTCGGTCGCGAGATAGACCTGTTCGGCGACGGCCTTGTGATCCACATCGCCCTTGATCTGACCCCAGCGCATCCTCCGGGGCATGATCCAGATGGCGAAGGACTGCCACGCGAACGGGTCGAAATCGACCCGGTTCGGCTGGGTGACGATGTTGCCGAGGCCGTCCGCGAATGTGCCGGTGAGAATCTGCTCCAGCACGATCTGCGGCTGGTTCAGATAATTGGCTGGTGCGATGGCTTCGGCGATCTGTTTGCGGTTTTCGGCTTTATGCGCGTACGCCGTTGCGTCGATAATCGACTTGAGCAGCGCCGCGTAGGTATTTGGCATCGTGGTGACGAATTCCTTCGATGCCGCGAAGGCGCAGCATGGATGGCCGTCCCATATGTCCTTGGTCAGGATGTGGATGAAGCCGACGTTATCGTAGACCGCTCGCTGGTTCATCGGATCGGGGCCGAGGAAACCGTCGATATTGTCGGCGCGCAGGTTGGCGACCATTTCAGGCGGCGGCACTGCGCGAATCTGCACATCGGTATCGGGATCGATGCCGTGCTCGGCGAGATAGTAGCGCAGCAGGTAGTTGTGCATCGAATAGTCGAAGGGCACGGCGAACTTGAAGCCCTTCCAGTCCTTCGGGTCGCGCTTGTCCTTGTGCTTGAGTGCCAGCGTGATCGCCTGACCGTTGATGTTCTCGACGGCAGGCATCGTGTAGGGCACCGTGTTCGAGCCCGCGCCGAGTGTCAGCGCCAGCGGCATCGGTGAAAGCAT
>CAZQMD010000027.1:0-2684 GCA_964594185.1 uncultured Afipia sp.
CCAAGGTCAATGATCTCGGCTACCAGTCGTTCAGCGTGCCCGCGTCGTTGAAGGCCTATTATGAGGCGCATTCGCGGTTCGGCGTGCTGCCGTGGCACGACATCGTGGCACCTGCGATCGCATGGGCCGAGCGCGGATGGATGGTGCGCCCGCATGTCGAACTGTTCTGGTCCGATCCCGGTGTGATGGATCGTGCTTCGGGCATCGACCGTCTCTCGTTCTCAGCCTCCGGGCGGAAGCTTTATTGCCGTGAAGACGGCAGCTACAAGCGTGTCGGCGATGTGGTCCGTAATCCGGACTATGCGCAGACGCTGCGCATGATCGCCGAAGGCGGTTCCGACGTGTTCTATCGCGGTGAACTGGCCAAGCGTATCGCCGCCGACATGAAAGCCCATGGCGGCCTGATCACTGAAGAAGACCTCGCGAACTACCAGCCGCGCTGGTGCGAACCGCTGCGCGGACAGTATCGCGGCTATGAAGTAACGACCAACAATCCGCCGGGCGGCGGCGTGATGCTGGTCGAAATGCTCAATGTGCTTGAGAACTTCGATCTCGCGGCGCTTGGACATAACAGCGTCGAATATCTGCGCGTGGTCTGTGAGGCGATGAAGCGCGCCACTGCGGACAAGGATCGCTTCCTTGGCGATCCGGGTTTCCTCGACATCCCCGTCGGCAAGCTGACATCGAAAGACTACGCCGCGATGATGGCTGCCGAGATCAAGAAGCGGGTTAAAGGCGACGTGCCGCGCTTCAATTCGGGCCACCCGTCGAAGGACACCACGCATGTCTCGGTGGTCGACCGCGACGGCAACTGCGTGACCATGACGCATTCGCTCGGCATGCCGTCGGGCGTGATCACCGATGGCCTCGGCTTCATTTACAACGGCTGCATGGGCGTGTTCGACCCGCGCCCAAACCGCCCCGGCTCGATTGCGCCGGGCAAGGCGCGTTTCACGTCGGTGGTGCCATCGATTGTTTTCAAGGATAGCAAGCCGTATCTCGTGATCGGCGCGCCGGGCGCGACGCAGATCGCCATGGGCGTGCTGCAGGCCATTCTCAATGTGCTCGATTTCGGCATGACCATGACCGAGGCGGTCAGTGCGCCGCGCTTCTCGGCGACGAGCAACGCCATCGACGTCTCCAACCGCATCGTCCACGGCGTGACGCGCGAACTTGAGGCGGACGGTTATGAGGTCATCCGCAGTCCGTACACGTTCGGCTTCGCGGCGGTGCATGGCATCCGGATCGATGGTGACAGGCTCGATGGCGGTGCAGACCCCGGACATGACGGCATCGCGCTGCCGGTCTGACGCCCAACAACAGAATTCAGAGGGAGGGAGAACTATCGTGAAAACAACAAGGATCGGACTGACGGTTGCGGCCATGCTGATGGCATGCGGCGCGGCGCAGGCGCAGGTCTCGGACAATGCCGTCAAGATCGGCGTGCTGACCGACCATTCGGGCGGTTTTGCGTATCTCGTCGGCAAGCACTCGGTCGAGGCCGCGCAGATGGCGGTCGATGATTTCGGCGGCAAGGTACTCGGCAAACCGATCAGCGTCGTCACCGCCGACCATCAGAACAAGGCGGATATTGCGTCAGCCATCAGCCGCAAATGGTTCGAGACCGAAGGCGTAGATACCATCACCGACGTGGCGGGTTCGGCTGTGGCACTTGCGACGCAGGAAATCGCGCGCTCGCGCGGCAAGGTGTTGCTGATCTCGGGTGCGGCGACCACCGAACTCACCGGCAAGGCCTGTTCGGAAACGACCTCGCAGTGGAGCTACGACACGTATTCGTTCGCCAAGGGAACGGCGAGCCAGGTCACCAAGCAGGGCGGCGATAGCTGGTACTTCCTGACCAGCGACTACGCGTTCGGCCATTCGCTCCAGCGCGATGCGAGCCGCTTTGTCGAAGCCAGCGGCGGGAAGGTGCTGGGCAGCGTGCGCTTTCCGTTCGGTTCGCCGGACTTCTCATCGTTCCTGCTGCAGGCGCAGGCCTCCAAGGCCAAGGTGATCGGGCTCGCCATGTCGGGCGCGGATCTTCTGAGCGCGATCAAGCAGGCGCGCGAGTTCGGCATCGTGCAGTCGGGGCAGAGCCTTGCCAGTCTCGTGATCTACATCAACGACATCGAAGGTGTCGGCCTGAATGTCGCGCAGGGCCTGACGCTGACGACCTCGTTCTATTGGGACGCCAATGACGAGACCCTCGCCTGGGCCAAGCGGTTCATGGAGCGCTCCGGCGGTTTCATTCCGAACCTCATCACGGCAGGCACCTATGCATCCGTGCTTCACTACCTGAAAGCGGTCGAAGCGGCCGGCACGGATGAAGGCAAGGCCGTGGCCGCGAAGATGAAGGAACTGCCGGTCAACGACTTCTACAACAAGAACGTGCAGATCCGCGCCGATGGCCGGGTGATGCACAAGACCTTCCTGATGAAGGTCAAGTCGCCCGACCAGTCGAAGTATCGCGGCGATTTCTATCAGCAACTGGCAGAGATGTCCGGCGACGACTCCTACAAGCCGCTGTCGGAAAGCGAATGCCCGCTGGTTAAAAAGTAGAAACGGAAGAATCCCAACTGCGCCCGCCCGCGACACGCCCGCCGGGGGTTTTTTTTTGGTGGGCTTGAGTTCCTCCCTGGGGGCCCTTTCCCGGTAGGACGCCACGAGTCCCGCGGTCTCTTTCT
>CAZQMD010000027.1:2694-30095 GCA_964594185.1 uncultured Afipia sp.
CGAGCCGGAGAGCCAACGCCCGGAGGAAAAAAAGAAAAACGGGAACGCGCCCGACCGCCCCCCCGCGGCCCCCGGCGGCACGGCGTTTTTGTTTTGGACGGCTAGATTTCCTCGATGGTGACCTTGTCCGGATAGAACGCCAGATGTCCGGCGATCTCTTTCACCGACTCGTAAGGCGTCTCGTAGGTCCAGATCGCGTTTTCCAGCGTCTTGCCGCCGGAGACGATACTGAAATAGCTCGCATCGCCCTTGTAGGGGCAATAGGTGCTGTGGTCGGTCCGCTTGAGCAGGGCCGGATTGGCATCCGCGCGCGGAATGTACTGGACTGGCGGATATTTCGCTTCCCTGAGTGTCAGGGCGTGGCCGGTTTCGGCGATGACCTCACCGCCGACGCTGACCCGGACGCGTTTGGGGTTTTCGGCAATCGTAATCGGGTGGTCCGGGCCTGGAATTTTCATACGTATGTTCATGACGAAGGTTCCTGTGGAGGCCACAATATAGGAGCGATCTTCCGTAATGCTTGGGTGACGGCGCGGGTTGCACAGGCTAGAATCAGGCATATTTCGTGCATTGCGTGAGCCGGAAATGGCTCAACATGAGGAGATTCAACGACATGCCTATGGACGCGCGGGACATCGAAACGATGATCAAGGCTGCATTGCCCGACGCGAAGGTGGAAATCCGCGATCTTGCCGGGGACGGCGACCATTACGCGGCCACCGTCATATCGGAGGCATTTCGCGGCAAATCGCGGGTACAGCAGCACCAGATCGTCTATCAGTCGCTGAAAGGCCAGATGGGCGGCGTTCTGCATGCGCTGGCGCTGCAGACGGGCGTTCCTGACGCCTGATCGCGAAAAAGCGGGGGGCAGGAGTGTCGAGAAACGGAAGCTTGCTGCGGTCACGTGCGCCGCACCAGCATCATCGCGTGACCTATGTCGAACTGTTTTTCGACCTCGTCTTTGTCTACGCCATTACGCAGATTTCCCACACCCTGCTGGCCCATTTTACGCCGCTCGGCATCCTGCAGACCACGATCCTGTTCCTGGCGGTGTGGTGGGTCTGGATCTACACGTCGTGGATCACCAACTGGCTCGACCCGGAGCGTACGCCGGTCCGCGTCATGCTGTTCGGGCTGATGATCGCCGGGCTGTTGCTGTCGACCTCCATTCCCAAGGCATTTGAGAGCAGGGGCCTCGCCTTCGCGCTGGCCTTTGTCGTGATGCAGGTGGGCCGGTCGGCGTTCACCTATCTGTCGATTCCCAAGTCCCAGCCCGGCTGGCGGATGAACCTGCTGCGGATCACATGCTGGCTGACATGCAGCGGCGTGTTCTGGATTGCGGGAGGGCTAGCGGAAGGTCAGACGCGGCTGATCCTGTGGATCGTCGCAGTGGCCATCGAATATTGCGGGCCACTTTTTCGATTCTGGTTTCCCGGTCTCGGCGCGACGCCGCTTGAGGACTGGGAGGTCGAGGGCGGCCACATGGCCGAGCGGTGCGCGCTGTTCATCATCATCGCGCTCGGCGAATCCATCGTGGTCACCGGCGCGACCTTCGCGTCAGCCGCATGGACTGCGCCGACCATCATCGGCTTCGTTGTCGCGCTGCTGGGCAGCATCGCGATGTGGTGGGTGTATTTCCATATCGGCGCGGAAGCCGGGGCCCAACATATCTCGCAATCCGGCGATACCGGGCGGCTGGCGCGCCTCGCCTATACGTATCTGCATCTGCCGATCGTCGCGGGCATTGTGGTGTCGGCTGTCGGCGATGAATTGCTGCTGGCGCATCCGGACGGTCACACCGATGCCAAGACCATTCTCAGCATGATCGGCGGGCCGCTCCTGTTCCTGATTGGCACCATCCTGTTCAAGCGCAGCATCCGGGGAATCTTTCAGCTCTCGCATCTGGTCGGCATCGGCTTGCTGATCGTGCTGATCCCGTTCGCGCATTCGCTGTCGCCGTTGCTGCTGTCCACGGCCACGACGATCATCATGATGATCGTGGCGGCGTGGGAAGCGATCTCGCTGGGTTCGCAGGCAAAGCCGGACGAGGCGTAGGGCCTTGCCATGACCGTCACCATCACCGCTTTCGAACGGTCACCCGATGGCGGCAAGGGACTGGCGCGTGACACGCGCGTTCGCTGGGCGCTTGAAGAGGTGGGACAGCCCTATGAGGTTCGCCTTGTGTCTTTCGGCGCGATGAAGGAATCCGCGCATCTGGCGCTTCATCCCTTCGGCCAGATTCCGACCTATGAGGAAGGCGATCTCTCGCTCTTCGAGACGGGATCGATTGTCTTCCATATCGCCGAGCGCCATGCGGGTCTGTTACCGGACGATGCCAACGCACGGGCACGCGCGATCACCTGGATGTTCGCCGCGGTCAACACAGTGGAGCCGCCGATCCTTGAACTCGTCACCGCCAAGATTTTTGAAGGCGACAGGCCATGGGCAAAGGAGCGTGTGCCCTTGGTCATGGATCGTGTGCGCGAGCGGCTGAAGCAACTGTCAGCTCGCCTTGGCGATGCCGACTGGCTTGACGGGGCATTCAGTGCAGCCGACCTGATGATGGTGTCGGTGCTGCTCAGGCTGAAGCCATCGGGCCTTTTGAACGAATATCCGAACATCGCTGCCTATGTCGTCCGCGGCGAAGCGCGGCCCGCTTATAAGCGGGCATTCGACGCTCAGGCCGCGATTAACGCCGGTAAGCCACTGGCAGGCTGATCGCGTTCGTCACTAACTCCGGGACTTGTCCGGCGCCACCAGTGCATGCACTGAAAACATCCCCTCGGGATCGGTCCATGATGCGCGCGGCGTCCATCCCGAAGCACGCGCCAGCGCGGTGAACCGCTCGATACTGTATTTGTAGCTGCTTTCGGTGTGGATCGTTTCGCCAATGTGGAATGTCGCTGTGTGATCGAGCACGCGAACCGTCTGCGGCTTGCGGCTGATCAGATGCATTTCGATGCGGTGGCGTTTGCGATTGTAGATCGCGCTGTGCTCGAATCCGTCGAGATCGAGATTGCCGCCGAGCTCGCGATTGATCCGCGCCAGCACATTGAGATTGAACTGGCCGGTGACGCCCGCCGCATCGTTATAGGCGTCGTGGAGTACGCGCTCATCCTTTTCCAGATCGACACCGACGATCATGGTTGCATTGTCGCCGAGAATGGCGCGTGCGCTGCGCAGGAAAGCGCTGGCTTCATCCGGGTCGAAATTGCCGATGGTCGAGCCGGGGAAGAAGCCGACCTTCGGCATGTCCTTCACTTCATCCGGCAGTTCGAACGGTTTGGTGAAATCCGCCGTGACCGGATACACGGTGAGATCGGGAAAATCTGCGCGCAATGCGCTGGCCTGTCCATTGAGGAAGTCGCCGGAAATATCCACCGGCACGTAAGCCTTGAACGAGCACTGCTTGAGCAGCAGGCGAACCTTGGTGGTCGCGCCTGCTCCGAACTCCACCAGTGCTGCGTTCGAAGGGATCGCCGCCGCGATCTCCTCGCCGCGATCGCGCAGGATGCGCAGTTCGGTGCGGGTCGGGTAATATTCCGGCAGCAGCGTGATCTGTTCGAACAGCTTCGAGCCGGTCTCGTCATAAAAATACTTCGGCGACAGCTTTTTCGGCTGTTGCGAGAAGCCCGCGATCACGTCCTGAGCAAAGGAAGGATCGACCTGGGCGTTGGTCCGCGCGTTGACATGCACATTCATGACGATCTCGTATGTTCAGGGTTCAAACGCCGTAATCGGCAAGCCGCAGTCCGGTGAACTGCCAGCGATGGTGCGGATAGAAGAAATTGCGGTAGGTGACGCGGGTGTGGTTGTCCGGCGTTGCCAGCGATGAGCCGCGCAGCACCAGCTGGTTGACCATGAACTTGCCGTTGTATTCGCCAAGTGCGCCGTCGATGGCGCGGTAACCGGGGTAGGGCGAATACGAACTGCGGGTCCACTGCCAGACGATGCCGTAGGCATCGTTGAGATGACCCGCCCGCGCGGCGACTTCCCATTCCATTTCGGTCGGCAAATGCTTGCCGTTCCACCGCGCGAAGGCGTCGGCCTCGTAGTAGCTGACATGGGAGACGGGGGCTGACGGATCGATGTCCTGCAGACCGCCCAGGGTCATGATCTTCCAGCTTTCGGAAGAATTTGCGCCGTCGATCTTGCGCCAGTGGCCGGGGGCTTCCCAGCCCTCGCGCTCGGCGGTGGCGAAGCCGTCCATGAGCCAGAGCGCGGCTGTCTCGTAGCCGCCGTCCTGCATGAAGGCAAGCCACTCGGCATTGGTGACGAGATTGCGGGCCAGCTTCACCGGGCCGACCAGCGCACGGTGCGCGGGCTTCTCGTTGTCGAAATGGAAGGACTCGTCGGTATGACCGATGGTGTGGATGCCCTCCATCAGCGGCACCCATGCGTCGCCGGTGCGGGTCGCGGCGGGAAACCGCCAGCCGGACTCATAAGCCGGCGGGATCGGGTTCTGGGCGAAGGCGTGGAGGATGTCGGTGAACATCAGCTCCTGATGCTGCTGCTCGTGGTTCAGCCCGACCTCGATCAGAGGCTCCAGCTTGGTCAGCGTGTCGGCATCTGCCGAAGCGAAAAATGCCGCCACTGCGGCATCGACGTGCTTGCGATAGGCCGTCACCTCGTCCGCACCCGGACGGGTGAGGTGACCGCGCTGGGCACGGGCGTGACGCGGTCCGGCGCTGACGTAATAGGAGTTGAACAGGTAGGCGTAGTCCGGGTGGTAGGGCTTGTAGCCGGGGGAATGCTCGCCGAGCAGGAACTGCTCCCAGAACCAGGTGACGTGGGCGCGATGCCATTTGGCGGGGCTGGCGTCTGGCATCGACTGGATCAGCTGGTCCTCGGGAGACAGCGGAGCGGCCCGCCGCTCGGTCTCGTCCCGGACGGTGCGATAGGCCGCCAGCAGCCTCGCAGCTTGCTGGTCGCGGGATTCAGGATTGAACGCGGAGGGACTGGCGACGCGGTGGTCCGGCTGGGAGGCTGATTTCGTCACAAGAATCTCCGGTTGAGGGGAGAACGATGCTTCGCGGGATCGGTTCCGCAGTGGGGATGCTCTAAATAGGGAGGCCTTTGGGAGATAAAAGGTACCGTCAGCCACGGAGACGGTACGTAGCGGCCTTGGCCTTTGTTTCAGGGCCGTGGCATGGCAGCCCTGCTTAGGCCCTTCCGGGGGCGGCATGGCTCCCTTTCAGCAATTTGAGTGGGATGCGGAGCCGTTCCGGGCTACATATATGGCCAGAGCGACAGGCCGTTGAGATTCCCGGTCCTGCCGCAGGCCCTGGGTTCTAAAGGACGAGCATATGAGCATCGAGCAATTCATCGACAACGAAGTGAAGTCCAACGACGTCGTGCTGTTCATGAAGGGCACGCCACAGTTTCCGCAGTGCGGGTTTTCGGGCCAGGTGGTCCAGATTCTCGATCACGTCGGCATTGCCTACAAAGGCCTGAACGTCCTTGAGTCGGGCGAACTGCGTGACGGCATCAAGATCTATTCGAACTGGCCGACCATTCCCCAGCTCTATGTGAAGGGTGAGTTCGTCGGCGGTTGTGACATCATCCGCGAGATGTTCCAGGCTGGCGAATTGCAGCAGTTGCTCGCTGACAAGGGTGTCGCAGTCCAGCAGCCTGCTGGCTAAGCGTTTTTGCGACGGCGGCTCTGCGAGCCGCCTCGCTTGCGACTCTCACTCCGACCGATACACTTCCTCCCAAGTCCGGCCGCACACGATCCGGGCGTGAACTTGGGAGGAATTTTTATGTTGATGTCTCGCGTCATCACGGCGCCGCTGTTTGTTGCCCTCACGCTCGCTGTTGCGAGCCCCGCACTTGCCGAAAGTGTAGTCCGCACCCAGCCCACCGAGGCAGGTCTGTCCCCCAAGGGACTCGCGCGGATCGGCGACTATCTCAAAAATGAGATTGCGACCAATAAAATTCCCGGTGCGGTGATGATGATCCAGCGCCGCGGCAAGGTCGCCTATTACGAGACCTTTGGTGTCCGAGATCCCGGCACCAAGGCGCCGATGACGGCGAATACGATCTTCCGCATCTATTCGATGTCGAAGCCGATCACGACGGTGGCGGCGATGATGCTGGTTGAGGAGGGCAAGCTTCAACTCGACGATCCGGTGTCGAAGTTCATTCCGGCATTCAAGGATACGAAAGTCGGCGTCGAGAAAAAGGGCGACGATGGCAACATGACGCTCGATCTCGTGCCGCAGCGCCGTCCGATGACGGTGCAGGATTTGATGCGGCACACATCGGGCATCACCTACGGTTTCTTTGGCGAGGGCCTTGTCAAGAAAGCCTATGTCGATGCCAAGATTTTCTCGGAAGATGCCGACAATGCCGGCTTCGCCGACCGCATCGCCAGGCTGCCGCTGGCCTATCAGCCGGGCTCGACATGGGATTACAGTCATTCAACCGACATTCTCGGCCGCGTGGTCGAAGTCGTCTCCGGCAAGTCGCTCTATCAGTTCGAGAAGGAACGCATTCTCGATCCGCTCGGCATGAAGGAAACGAGCTTCTATGTCACCGACAAGGCCAAGCAGCCGTTGATCGCCGAGCCGTTCCCGAACGACCGCAAGATCGGCAACGACGCCGAGATGAACGATCCGCGCATCGCGCGCAAATGGGAATCGGGCGGCGGCGGCATGGTTTCGACCATTGGCGATTACGCACGCTTCGCACAGATGATCGCGAACGGCGGCACGCTCGACGGCAAGCGATATCTGAGTCCCAAGACGGTGGCCTATATGGGATCGAACCATATCGGTCCTGCGTCGGGGGTGGTGAACGGCCCATACTATCTGCCGGGACCGGGCTTCGGCTTCGGCCTCGGATTCGCGGTTCGCACCGAACCTGGCGTCAGTGTCATGGAAGGCAGCGTCGGCGAAATGAACTGGTCGGGCGCGGGCGGCACCACTTTCTGGGTTGATCCGAAGGAAGATATGTTCGTAGTCTTCATGTCGCAGACCGTGCAGCACCGCACGCGCCATCGCGTCGCTTTGAAAAATCTGGTTTACGGCGCGTTCGAGAAATAGTGTATGGACTCAGCGCCGGTCCCAGGGCCGGCGCTGAATCTTGAGCTCCTGTTGCATCCTGCGGTAATGGGGAGGCGACATCATGAGATTGTGGAGCATCTGGAGTTTGCCTTCGGCTCTGACCGCTGCGCTCTTGACGAGCGCGGCTCTTGCGGACGGCGCGATGCGTGTCTATCCGCCGGATGCCATTCTCTCTCCGCAACGGCTTGAGCGCGTCACCGACTTTTTCAATGCCGAGGTTGCCAACGGCAAGATTTCCGGCGCGATCGTTCTGGTTCAGCGCAACGGCAAGCAGGCTTATTTCAAATCCTTCGGCAAGATCGACGTGACGACCGGCGAACCGATGGCGCCCGACGCGATCTTCCGGATTTTCTCAATGACCAAGCCGGTCACGAGTGTCGCGGCGATGTTGCTGGTGGATGACGGCAAGCTGAAGCTCGACGATCCAGTATCGAAATACATTCCGTCATTCGCTGATGCGAAGGTCGGCGTCGAGACCAAGCCCGAGAATGGCGATCCCGTCCTCACGCTTGTGCCGCTGGAGCGCCCGATCACCATTGAAGATCTCATGCGGCAATCAGCCGGTATGCCCTATGGCTTCTATGGCAAAAGCCTCGTGCGATCGGCCTACACCAACGCCAACATTTATGCCGAAGGGACCGACAACGCCGCCGTGGCCGAAAAGATCGCGCGCCTGCCGCTCGCCGAGCAGCCCGGCACGTTGTGGACCTATGGCCATTCAATGGATGTGCTCGCTCGCGTGATTGAAGTGGTATCCGGGAAATCGTTTTATGCCTTTGAGAAGGAGCGGTTGTTTGACCCGCTCGGGATGAAGGACACGTCGTATTACGTTGCCGATCCGGCGCAGTACCGGCGCATTGCAGAGCCGCTGCCGAGCGACAGCAATTTCAGGACCGGAAATTCCCGCAATCCGCGCTCTTTCTCGAAGTGGGAGCCGGGGACCAGTGGGCTCCTGACAACCATCGGAGATTTCAGCCGGCTGGCGCAGATGCTGCTCAACGGCGGCGAACTCGACGGCAAGCGTTATCTGAAGCCCGAGACATTCGCGACCATGACCGCGAACCACATCGCGCCGGCAACGGGTGTGAAGCGCGGCGCGTATTATTTCCCCGGCGATGGTTTTGGATACGGGCTCGGTTTCGGCGTCCGCACCGAGCCCGGCAATGCCACGCCGCCGCCACCGGGCTCCCTTGGTGAAATCAAATGGGACGGTGCGGGCGGCACCTATTTCTGGATCGATCGCGCGCAGAACATGTTTGTCATCCTGATGATGCAGTCGCCATCCGAGCGCGGCCGCATTCAGCCAGCGCTGAAGGCGATGATCTACGACGCGTTCGAGGCGAAGTAGATCAGACCCTCTCGACGATGTCGCGAACTGCCGAAACAGTCTCTTCGATCATGCCTGACGTGACATCGAGATGCGTGCAGGCGCGGATACGGTGATCCAGCGCGCCGGTCAGGATGCCGCGCCCGCGCAGTTCGGCAATCATGCGATCCGTAGCGATGCCTGTCCCTGCCGGATCGAAGAAGACCAGATTGGTCTCGGGCTGATTGACTGTTACGCCGGGAATCTGTGCGAGGCCACGCGCGAGAGCGCGAGCGTTGACATGATCGTCCGCAAGACGTTCGACATGATGATCGAGCGCATAAAGACATGCAGCGGCGCAAATACCGCTCTGGCGCATCGCCCCGCCGAGACGCTGTTTCCAGCGCCAGACCTCATCGATGAAAGCGTCCGTGCCTGCGATCACGGCTCCGATCGGTGCGCCAAGACCTTTGCTGAAATCGATCCACACCGACTCCCAGCCTTCGGCCATGTCGCGGGCCGAAATGCCAGTCGCGACGCAGGCATTCATCAGCCGCGCGCCGTCCATATGCGTGACGAGGCCGTGCTCGCGCGCGATCGCGGTAATCGCGTCGAGGTCAGGTTTCTTCCAGATCGTGCCGCCGCCGATATTCGCCGTCTGCTCCACAGTTACAACGCGCTGCGGAGCGGAATAGCGGGAAGGGGGCAAGATCGCCGCGCGGAATGTCTCCGGTGAGAAAATACCGTGGTCCCCCGGCAATGCCGTGATCTGAAATCCGCCGAGCGCGGCATGGGCGCCGCCTTCGCGGGTCAGCACATGCGCGGATGGATGCGCGAGGATTTCGTCGCCCGGACGGCAATGCACCAGCGTCGCAGCGACATTGCACATCGTGCCAGAAGGCAGGAACACCGCGGACTCCTTGCCCAACAGGTTCGCCACGCGCTCACACAGCGCAATGGTCGTAGGGTCATCGCCAATCTGCTCGTCACCCACATCCGCGCGGGCCATGGCCTCGCGCATGCCCGGCGTCGGCCGCGTCTGGGTGTCCGACATCAGGTTGATGCGGACTGGCGGCAGCTTCGGATCGGGCGAGGCGGGGGTCATTCTCATGGAAAATCCTGCGCGGCATCGTGGGTTGTGCCGTGTCACGATGTATTCAAAAAAGGATCGCGGGTCCAATGGAAGTGACGGGGTGAGCCGGTCCATCCGGGAGGACTGCTTGCATTGAGACCGTCAGCCGTTAGGCTTGCTGCCGATATTTACAATTTTCCGGATGAGGCTGGCTTTGCATTTTTCTTTTTTTGGTCGCGCAAGCGCCCGCGCATCGGTCGCGAGCCTGTTTCAGCTCGTGGTGGCTGGCTGTCTCGCGGTGCAGGCATCCGCGGGCAGCATCGGAAAAACGGCGCCGGAAGCCGCAGGCTTCTCGCGCGATCGGCTCGTCCGCATCACGGACTATCTCAACAAAGAGGTCACGACCGGAAAGATTCCCGGCGCGATTGTGCTGGTACAGCGCAAAGGTCAGCCTGCCTATTACGAAGCTTTTGGCGTTCGCAATGTCGAAACCAAAGCGCCGATGACGCCCGATACCATCTTCACATTGTTCTCAATGACAAAACCGATCACATCGGTCGCGGCGCTGATTCTGGTCGAGCAGGGCAAGCTGGCACTCGATGATGAAGTCGGGAAATACATTCACGGATTCTACAACATCAAGGTTGGCGAAGAGAAACCCGGTCCCGACGGGAAGCCGGAATTGAATCTGGTCGCGCCGAAGCGGCCGGTCCTGATTCACGATTTGCTTCGGCAGTCGGCGGGCATTCCTTACGCATCGCTGGCCTATGGCGTGGTGAAGAAGCCTTACGAAGATGCCGACCTGATGTCGGGGAAATTCACCAATGCAGAAGTGGCGGACAAGATCGCAGCCCTTCCGCTGATCAGCCATCCCGGAGATTACTGGACCTATGGTCACGCCACCGATGTCTTGGGGCGTGTGATCGAAGTGGTGTCTGGGAAATCGCTGTATCAGTTCGAGAAGGAAAACCTGCTCGATCCGCTCGGCATGAAGAATACCTCTTTCTTCATCACCGAGCCCGAGCGAAAGGCGCTGTTCGCGGAGCCGTTCCAGACGAAGTATGATGCGCTCGACCGCGATCCGCGCATTGTCACCAAGTGGGAGTCCGGCGGCGGCGGGATGGTCTCGACCATGGCGGACTATGCGCGCTTCGTGCAGATGCTGCTCAACCATGGCGAACTGAACGGCAAGCGCATTCTCGCGCGCAAGACTGTTGACCTGATGACGGCGAACCACATCGGCGAGGCCGCAGGCATCAAGCCGTGGGTCTATTATTTTCCTGGCGGCGGCTACGGCTTCGGCCTTGGCGTTGCAGTGCGAACCGAGGCAGGTGTGAGCCACTGGCCAGGTTCAGTCGGCGAATATGAGTGGAGCGGGGGCAGCGGAACATATTTCCTCACCGATCCGAAGGAAGACATGTTCGCGATCCTGATGATCCAGTCACCGTCTCAGCGCGGCCGAATCCAGTCGGCGCTCAAGAGCCTGATCTACGGCGCACTGAAATAGGGCGCGGTTATTATGACGGGCATGATCTGATCCGAAAGCCGGCTTCCACCCACGGGTCGCGCCCGTGGGCATGCTTTTCGGGATCATGCCCCTCAGAACCTGACGGCGAGATTGGCCTTGATGGCATGGGCACTGGCGTCGGACGCGATGCGGCCCGTGTACAGCAATGCGAGGACGGTGTTGCGGTAGATGAGTGCGTCAAGCCCGGCTTCGACCAGAAGCGCGTCTCGTGCAATCGGAACGCCCGAAATGGCGAACGGAGTCGGGCTGGTTGCGAAGGCCATAAGCGAGACCGGCGTTGTGCCATCATAGGCATGCTGCCAGCCAAGCGATCCGCGCGCGGTCATCGCCCATGGGCCGATGGAGGGAATCGGTGCCTGCGCACGCAGGCCCAGCGTCGAATAGGTCGCCGACGTGGTGGTCTGTGCGACTGTGAGAGCCGCGGGGCCACCGGCTTCCGTGAACCGGTCGCTGCGTACCGAGACATAGGCAAGGTTCGCAAACGCCTCCGCGTTCACCCAGCTCTTGACGACAGTGTAAGCCGCTTCGCCGAAGACTTGCGACGTGCTCGCGCCATAGCTTGCGTTGGCAGTATCCGCGAAGCCAGGGAAGGTGATGGTGCGGTTGGTCGAGATGTCGTGGTGCGAGTACGACGCGCCGGTGCGGAAGGCGATGTCGCTGATGCGTCCGCCGCCATAGGCCGCGATGTGGAACGTGTCGATGGTGCCGGACGATGACCGTGCATCGATGCGGGCATCGGTTCTTCCGCCGCCGGTGGCGACGCCAAAGCGCCAGTTGTGATTGAGGGTAACATCGACGCCGCCGATGGCGCCGCCATTGGTCGAGCGCAGCGTCGCTGCGTTGCCGTCGCTGTTAAGCCGGGTCCAGTTGCCGTAGCCCTGCACCCATGCGCCGTAGATCGGCGCGATGACGGGAGGCGGTGCCTTGACCGGCCAGATAGGGCCATTCTTGGCCTTGCGGGCTTTTCTCGCGTAGGCAAGCGCCTCTTCTTCGTCGGCGTAGCCGGTGGCGAATGTGCCGGTCCAGCCCTGCGCGGTGTCGAGCCGCTGCCGTCCGAGAATGGCGTCGCGCACGAGGGCGCTCTCATCCAGCATCAGCGAATGCAGGCTCGGATGGATTTCACCGGACAGGCTGTCGAATGCGGCGCGGGCCTGATCCGGTGTCAGCATGAGCGCCGAGGCGACAATAGGATTGGCCATGCCGAGCGCGGCGAGGCCGCCGCCGGCTGAAATCTGGTTCGGTGTCTGCCCGACGCTGGCGAAGTCGATGCTGTTGCGGACAAGCGTCAGATAGACGTTGTTTGGATCGTAGGTCAGCGTCGGATCGAGGAATGCGAAATTCGAAACGGCTCCGGTGAACGTGCCGGTGCGTGCGCCTGATGAGGTCAGAATGGTGTAGACCGTGGTCGGATTGTACGCACCCATTCCGGCAATCACGCGCACTGTGCCGCCGTTGATGGTGGCCGTGCCGTTGACGTTGATCAGGTCGGACTGCCCGGCAGCGTTGACTTCAACGTTGTAGAACGATCCCGCGTTCTGCACATAGGGTCCGTTGACGTTCAGCGTGCCGATGGAATTGCCCGGCGCGATGGTGCC
The DNA here is from genome assembly GCA_964594185.1 of uncultured Afipia sp. Lineage (GTDB taxonomy): Bacteria > Pseudomonadota > Alphaproteobacteria > Rhizobiales > Xanthobacteraceae > Afipia. Next base: position 15,260 of record CAZQMD010000027.1, read on the forward strand.
GTTGACGGTGGTGGTGCCGACAGTACCCGTTCCGCCGAGCGTTCCGTTGGTGTTCACGGTGGTGGCGCTGTTCGACAGGTTGCCGTTGACCGCAAGCAGACCGTTGTTGACTGTGGTCGTTCCGGTATAGGCGGAGTTATTGGCGGTCATCGTGAACGAGCCGGTGCCCTGCTTGATAAAGCTGCCGCTGCCGGTGATGAGTCCCTGGAACGTGCGATCGAGATTGTTTCCGAAGGTCAGCGATCCGGTGCCGATCGCCGCTGTGCCGGGTCCGCTGAATGCGCCGACCGTCTGGCTGAAGCCGCCGAGATCGAAGATCGCGCCACCAAAGATGAAGAGGCTTCCGGTCGATGCGAGGCGATCGCTCGCTCCGAGGCGCAGCGTTCCCTGCGACACGGACGTGCCGCCGGTGTAGGTGTTCGCAGCGGACAACGTCATGGTCCCGGAGCCGGTCTTGGTCACGTCGCCGGTCCCTGAGATCAGATTGCTGAACGTGAACGTGCCGGACCGGTTGAATGAAAGATGAGAGTTGTTCTCGATGTTTCCGGCGACGGTGCCGGTGGTGCTGCCGTTGCCAAGTTGAAGCGTGCCGCTCGAGATCTTTGTGAGGCCGGTATAGGTGTTGTTGGCGCTTAACGTGAGCGTCCCGGTTCCAGCCTGTTCAAATGTTCCGTTGCCGGAGATAACGCCGCCGTATGTTGTGGATAGCGAAGAGAGCTTTACAACCATCGCGCCGTTGTTGGTGACGTTGCCTGCGATGAGACCCGTCGTGCCGCCATTCCCGAACTGTGCAGTCGCGCCAGCCGAGATGTTTGTTGCGCCCGCATAGGTGTTGTTGCCGGACAGGATCGTCGTACCGGCGAGGAAGTTTACAGTGCCGGGGCCGGTGCCCTGAATGCCGGGCGCGAACACATAGTTGTTCGAGGTATGATTGAAATTGATCGTGCCGGTCGCGCCGGTCGAGAAAACCACATTTGTCGCGTTGAGTGTGCCGGCTGCCGCAGCGGGAGACGCGGCTGCCGCGCCGATGTTGAGCGTGCCCTGGCTTCCGACACTGCCGCCGAGGGTGACAGAGCCACCAGTCGAATTAACGTTCACCGTGCCGCCGTTGGCGATTGTCAGAGTGCCTTGGCTGGTGGAGCCACTTCCGATTTTGAGGCCTTGCGGCTGACCGCCGGGAACGTTCGGCATGTCCAAGATCGTCCAGACCGATCCTGCTCCAGTCACAACAGCGTTGCCCGTGCCGCTGGCGCCGAGAATGGTGTAGCCGGTATTGAGCGCACCGCCGCTGCTGACGGTGATGTTGGCGGTCGTGCCGGTGTTGTATCCGGCCCACACGTCGTAAGGCGTGGTGAAGGATGAATTCGCGCCGGTAACGGTCAAATTACCTGTCGAGCCGGTCGAGATGCCCATACGAAGCTGCATGAATTGACCGTTGGGCGTGGTTGCGCTGTCCCTGATCGTGACCTTGCCGCCATCCGACACGGTGACCGTGGCTGTACTGTTGACCTTGCTGCCGATGCCGACCACGCCCTGCGAGGTGCCGGCAGAATTACCAACAATATCCCATTGCGAGCCCGCGCCGGTCACGGTGGCGCTGCCGCCGAGGGAGACCGTGGGAACAATAGTGCTGCTGCTGGTCGTCGTGACTTTCGCGCCGCTGGAAACCGTTAGCGCGCCGGCGCCCTGGGTGCCGATGTTTGCGGTGCCGGTACTCCAGGTTGTTCCTGCCCCCGCAATGTTTGCAGCGCCGCTGCCGGTTGCGTTCGTTCCAATGGAGACGGAACCGCTTGTCGCAGTCGAGCCGCCATTGAGGTTGAACGTGCCGGTGCCTCTTTCGCCGATTGTCATCGCGCCCGTGCTGGCCGACGATCCGTTTGTGACAGTGAGTGTGCCGTTAGCTGTGGACGAGAAGTAACCCAGGATCGTTTGAGAGGTCGTGAGCGAAGCGCCGTTCTGAATGGTCACCTGACCGAGCGTGTTCACATCGGCTGCAATGTAGAGTTGCCCCGGATTGAACTGGGTGCCTGCGCCGGAGACGGTGATGGTGCCGGACGAGTTCGCGCTGTCCGCAACCGAACCGAGCCCGGTCGCCGAAACGATGCTGCCGCCGGAAATGTTCAGCGTGCCCGAGCCAAGCAGGCCGACATAGATCGTGCCGGTCGTCGCGAGGCCGCCGCTGGTGACGTTGAGCGTGCCGCTTTGTCCAGCCGTGCTGCCGAGTGTCACAGTGCCTGAAACCGCACCCGGCGCGTTGATGGTCGCGGGATTTGGAGAGCCTGCATTGTTGATGTTGACGGCTGTGCCCGAGCCAGGAACAGCAGCGGGATTCCAGTTTCCGGCGGTGAACCAGTTGGACGAGACCGTCCCGAGCCAGTCGGCGGATTCGGCAGGGCTAGCGCCCAAAAAAGCCGTTGAGGCCAAGAGAAAATAACGAAACTGCCGCACTGGCGAGGGTTTCCCTGCGCCACGCGCTACGCAAAATAACTTTGCCACCTGCCGCCCCAATTCCCCAAAACAATGTCTGGAGCCTGCCAAAGGGGGATACGTCACGCACTATTCAAATGAATAGGGTTAGTTTTAAATTGTTGTGTCATTTTAGCTTTCCACAGCGGGTTGCGGCGGGGTGCTTGTGAGCGAGGCTGAAAGTAAATTTCTGGATGCTCTTTATCAGGGGGTTTCCGACAGCGGCCAACTCACTCTCGCGCTGGGGTTGATCCAGAACATGTTCGGCTGCCGCAGCGCCGTCCTGGTGATGGTCGATGCGCGCGATCCGACGGCGAATTTTGTCGAGACGTCGGGGACGCTGCTTCAAAGCCTGCAGCTGTATGTCGAGAAGTATGCCCAGATCGATCCGGCTCCGGCGCGCTTTCTCAGCCTGCCTGCGGGCCGTGCCATGAGTACCGATCGCCTGTTCACGCCCGAAGAACGTGCCACGGGTCAATTTTACAATGAGTTCTTCAAGCCGATCGGTCTGATCGAGACGCTCGGCGGGCCGCTTTATTCCAATGATGGAAACTTTGCGATGATCGCGCTGATGCGCGGCGATGATCGTCCGCCCTTCGACGATCAGGAGGCGGCATATCTCGAGCAACTCATGCCGCATATAACGCGCGCGCTGCAATTGCGACGCGCGTTCTTCCGGATCGATTCAAGAAATCTCGGTTTGCAGGCGACGCTCGACCGGCTGCAGGCCGGCCTTATGCTGCTGGCAGCTGACGGAGAGATGCTCTTCGTCAACACCGCCATGCAGGCGCTCGCTCAACAAAATGATGGCTTCGTGCTTGGCCGCAAGGGACGTCCTCTGGTCACTCATACCGAAGCGCGCCGCCGGTTTGATGCTCTGTTGATCAGCGTCGGCGCTGGTGGCGCTGGTGGTGTCGTTGCTGTGCCGCGCAACAGGGGACGGGATTATGCTGTTCTCGTCGCGCCGTCTCCGGCGTCCGCTGCGCAGTCCGATTGGGAGCGCGGGGGTCCGCGCGGCGCGATCGTTGTCGTCCACGATCCCGATTCCGGATCTGCCAACACATCCGAAATCCTGGAGCAGGGGCTTGGATTGTCGAAGGGCGCGGCACGGCTGGTCGCAGCGCTTGCGGCCGATCACGATCTCAAGACGTTTGCCGAGAGCGAGGGCGTCACGATTCACACGGCGCGATTCCATCTGCGGAGCGCGCTGTCGCGGACAGGTGCCAAGACACAGGCGGAGGTGGTGCGGATCGCGGTGCGGCTGTTGCGAGATTTTGCATTGGCCGATCCGTATCCGGCACAGCCCATGCCCTGACCGAACCCAGCAAGAAAAAAGGCCGCCCGGTGAGGCGGCCTTTTCGTTTCTGCATCCAGTCGCGGAAGATATCAGCGCGAATAGAATTCGATGATGAGGTGCGGTTCCATCTGAACCGGGAACGGGACTTCCGAAAGGCCCGGAACGCGCGTGACCTTGGCGGTCTGCTTGTTGTGGTCCACTTCGAGATAGTCAGGGGTGTCACGTTCGCCAAGCTGGTTGGCTTCGAGCACGAAGGCGAGCTGCTTGGACGCTTCTTTGATCTCGATAACGTCGCCGACCTTGACCTTGTAGCTGGCGATGTTGACGCGCTTGCCGTTGACCTTGATGTGGCCGTGGTTGATGAACTGACGGGCCGCGAACATGGTGGCCACGAACTTCGCGCGATACACCACAGTGTCGAGACGGCGCTCGAGCAGGCCGATCAGGTTCTCACCCGAATCGCCCTTCAGGCGGCTGGCTTCGACATAGATGGCGTGGAACTGACGTTCCGAAATGTTGGCGTAATAGCCCTTGAGCTTCTGCTTGGCCTTCAGCTGGGTGCCGAAGTCGGAGAGCTTGCCCTTGCGGCGCTGGCCGTGCTGGCCGGGGCCGTATTCACGCTTGTTGACGGGGCTCTTCGGGCGGCCCCAGATGTTCTGGCCCATACGGCGATCGATTTTATACTTCGCCTCACTACGCTTAGTCATCGCGTCCTCTTTGGTAGGTTTGAGTTTTGAGGAAACGCGCCCTCCTGTGCAGCGGATAAATCCGGTGCTGACAGGTCCGCCTCATAAGCTTGATGGGGAGGACCACGGGTCGCGAAACGCAACGCGGGCCGAAACCGGCCCGCGAGCAACGTGTTCATAGGTAAAAAGGACCGCCAAGTCAAACAGTTCAGCCCCTTATTTGGGGGCTGGGGTCGCCACCGGCTTGCCTTCTTCAACCACGTAAACAGCCATGATTTTCAAACCTTTAGGCCCTGTTTTAACGTCGTGGGGAATTCCGGCCGGAACCGCATAGGAATCCCCCGCCTTAAGCGCCTGATCCGGCTTGCCCTCGACAATCAGTGTGGCATCGCCTTCAAGGACGTAGCCGGTGTCGATGCCCGGATGGGTGTGACGGCCGGCCAGCGTGTCCGCCGGAATCTCGGCGATGACGGTGACGATGTTGTAGCCCTTGGGGAATTCGATCTTTTGCAGCGGGGTGCGCTTGATGCCGCCTGGAGCCGGTGCCTGGGCCAGCGCCCCGCCGATGCTGGTGACCGCCACGATCGTCAGGCCGAGAATGATCTTCTTGAGCATATGGTTCTCCCTTTCGCTGTTCTCTGCGGAACAGACCGGAAGGGAGGCTAACAGCCTGACGGTATGTCCGGAAGGGTCTTGTCAGGCGACGCGGGTGCGGATGAACGGCTCGAGGGCCTTTGCCAGAACCGGGTTTGGCGTCTGTCTCGAGGTAAACCGAAACTGCGCTTCTGGTCCCTCACCAGCGCCGTTAGCCGGGCCAAGGAGGCTGTCGACCCGCCGCGCAATGGCAGGGGCGGGGTCGATCCAGTCCACCCCCCAGGGGGCCAGCGCGCGCATCTGGTCGATCAGCAACGGATAGTGCGTGCAGGCGAGCACCACGGTGTCTGTGCGTGCGTCGCCATTCAGAAAGCAGGGCGCGATTTCTGCTGCTATGGCTTCGTCGCTGACCTGTTCGCCGCGCAACGCCGCTTCCGCGAGGCTTGCGAGATTTTCTGCGCCGACCAGCGTCACGTCACAGTCATGGGCGAAATCGGCGATCAGCTTTTTGGTGTATTCGCGCTTCACCGTGCCTCGCGTGCCGAGCACCGAGACGCGCTTGGTTTTCGACGAGGCGCAGGCCGGCTTGATGGCGGGGACGGTGCCAACGAAGGGCACACTGTAGGCCTCGCGCAGATATGTCATGACCAGCGTTGAGGCGGTGTTGCAGGCAATGACCACAAGCTCCGGCTGGTGCTCGGCAATCAGGTCGCCGATCAGCGGCACCACCCGCGCCACGATCTCGTTTTCGGTGTGCTGGCCGTAGGGAAAATAGGCGTCATCCGCAACGTAGGTGTAGCGGGCGCTCGGGCGCAACTTCACGATCTCGCGGAATACTGTGAGACCGCCAAGGCCGGAATCGAACACAAGGATGTTGGGCGCGTGGGACACGGGGGGAGTCTAGCGGAAGGGCCGTTACGATTCAGTTGTTTTTCGCATTCTTCCGGCCAGCAGCAACGATCGCGGCGGCGGCGTCTTTCAGACCCGCCGCGGTGACCGAGTGCCGGTCGATACTCCCGTTGGCATAGGCGCCGTTGACCAGAAGCAAGATTTGCTCCGCCACCCGGCCGGGATGGGCAACTGAAAGCTGTGCCACAAGATTTTCGAGTTGCGACTTTAGCCGCGTCTTGCTCGCAGCGGCGATGATCCGCGCCGGATGATTTTCATCCGGTAACTCGATGGCGAGATTGATGAAAGGACAACCGCGATAGGTGGGGCGGCCGATGCTTTCGGCCACGCCATCCAGCACCGCGTTGAGCTGTGCGAGCGGCTTGTTCTTATAAATCTCGGCTGCCTTATCCCAGCGATCCCAGAACCTTTGGTCATGGGCTTCGGCATAGGCGGCGATCAATTCATCCTTGGACTGAAACACCCGGTACAGGCTGGTCTTGGAAACCCCGGACATCTCGACAATCCGGTCCACGCCCGTCGCGCGAATGCCCTCCCGATAAAACAGGTCTTCCGCCACGGACATGATCCGTTCCCGCGCAGTTGCGTCGGTTTTTCGGGGTGCGCCCCGCCGGGGGCGGGCGAGTGTTTCTGCGGTCATGGCAGGTCATCACAGCAATGGTATTGACAATGTAACAGCTCTGTCACTATGTGCAAGTTACAGACAGGTCTGTAACTTTATTAGAGGAGCCATTCATGCGGGTCATCGAGGCATTCGAATTTTCAGGATATTCAGGGCTGAGGCTGATCGAGCGGGACAAGCCGGCACCGAGCGCTGACCTCGTCACAGTGAGGCTTTTAATGGCCGGCGTGAACCCGCTGGACCACACCATTCTGGTTGGCGGTCATCCGCGCGCGAAACCACCGGCGGTATTCGGCAACGAGGGGACCGGTGTTGTCACTCACGCCGGTTCGTCGTCGCTGCCCGTCGGCACCCGCGTGATGTTCACCGCGCCATTCGGCAACGGCACTTGGCAGGAATTCGTGCAGATCAAGCCGGAGGAATTGCAGCCAGTTCCTGACGGAATCGATGACGTCACTGCGACGGCAGCCGTTGTCGGCTATCTGTCCGCATACCTCACCCTGCAGCAGGCAAAATTCAAAGCAGGACAGTCCGTTCTTGCGCCCGCGATCGGTGGTGCTGTTGGCAACGCCACTTATCAACTGGCGAAGGCGCTCGGCGCATCCAAAGTCATTTCGACGGCAGGCAGCAAGACGAAGGCCGAGCAGGCGCGCGCGCTCGGCCTTGAGAACGTGATCGATCTGTCGGCTGAAACGCTCGTTGACGGCGTGCGCCGTCTCACCAATGGCGCCGGTGTGGATGTGGTGATCGATGCCATCGGCGGGACCATCACCAGTCAGGCCCTGAACGTGATGGCGATGCGCGGCGCTCTGGTCACGCTCGGTTATTCCGCAAGCCGCAACACCACTATCGATGTCACCGACATTATCTGGAAGGATCTGAGCGTCACGGGGTTCAGCCTGTTCAGGTCGACGCGCGACGAGATCAATGCGGCGTGGAACGTGATGCTGCCATTGATCGCGAAGGGTGTTCTCAAGCCGCCGGTGGCACGCATCTTTCCGTTAGAGGAGGCGGCTCAGGCTCTTCAGTATCTGATCGAGGAACGGCCGTTCGGCAAGGTTGTGCTGCAGGTCGCGGAGACCGCGGCCGCGTAACGATGGAAGCAACGTGCATTGGACATTGTCTTGCGATGTCCAATGCGTTGCCCTCTTCGGCTACACCGGTTGAAGAGGCCGGTGCAGCCCCTCGGGCAGCACGACCCGGACGGCATCGCCGGGGCGGACATCGCCCTCAGCCAGCACCACGCTCATGACACCGGCCTTGCGGATCAGGTTGCCATTGGCGTCCTTGCCGAGCGTTGCAGCCATCAGGCCTTGCTGAAAGCGATCAATCTGGATGCAGGGATTGCGCAGTCCCGTGACCTCGACAACGGCGCTCTCACCGAGATGCAGCCGGGCGCCGGCGGGAAGACCGAGCAGGTCGATGCCGCGGGTGGTGACGTTCTCACCCATATCGCCGGGGCGGACCGCGAAGTTCTTCAGAGCGAGTTCGTCGAACAACTCTTCGTGGATCAGATGGACCTGACGCAGGTTCGGCTGGTTGGGATCCTTCGCAACACGCGAGCGGTGCTTTACTGTCTTGCCCATATGTGCGTCACCGTCGACTCCGAGACCTTTCAGAAGGCGGATGCTCAGCGAGTTCGTCTTGCTGAAATGATGGCCTCTGCGAAGACTGACAGCGGTGACTATGCCCATCAGTTCAGGACGCTCCGAAGACGCGCTTGAAGATCGTATCGACGTGCTTGAAGTGATACGCGAGGTCAAATTGTTCCTCGATCTCCTTGTCCGACAAATATTTCTTCACGTCGGCGTCCTTCTTCAACAAGGACTGGAAGTCGCCTTCGCCGCGCCAGACCGGCATCGCGTTGCGCTGAACCAGCTTGTAGGCGTCCTCGCGCGATGCACCCTTTTGGGTCAGCGCGACCAGCAGCCGCTGCGAGTGGACGAGGCCGCCGAGGCGGTCGAGATTCTTCTGCATGTTGGCCGGATAGACCAGCAGCTTCTCGACCACGCCCGCCAGACGATTCAGCGCGAAGTCCAGCGTCACCGTGGCATCGGGGCCGATCATGCGCTCGACCGAGGAATGCGAGATGTCGCGCTCATGCCAGAGCACGACGTTCTCCAGCGCGGGTGTCACGGCGGAACGCACGATGCGGGCGAGGCCGGTGAGGTTTTCCGTCAGCACAGGATTGCGCTTGTGTGGCATTGCCGAAGAACCCTTCTGGCCTTCGGAGAAAAACTCCTCGGCTTCCAGGACTTCCGTGCGCTGCATGTGGCGGATTTCGGTGGCGAGGCGTTCCACAGAGGAGGCGACCACGCCGAGCGTCGCGAAGAACATTGCATGCCGGTCGCGAGGGATCACCTGCGTCGAGATCGGCTCGACAGTGAGGCCCATGGCCTTGGCGACATGGGCTTCCACGCGCGGATCGATCTGCGCGAAGGTGCCGACAGCGCCGGAAATGGCGCAGGTCGCGATTTCCTTGCGCGCGGCAACGAGACGCTCTTTCGCGCGGGTGAATTCAGCATAGGCGTAAGCGAGCTTGAGGCCGAAGGTGACCGGCTCGGCATGGATACCGTGCGAGCGGCCGATGGTCGGCGTCATCTTGTGCTCGAAGGCGCGAGTCTTCAGCGCGGCCAGCACCTTGTCGGTGTCGGCAATCAGGATGTCGGCGGCGCGTGCAAGCTGCACATTAAGGCAGGTGTCGAGCACGTCCGACGACGTCATGCCCTGATGGACGAAGCGCGCTTCAGGTCCGACGATCTCGGCCAGATGGGTCAGGAAGGCGATCACGTCATGCTTGGTTTCGCGCTCGATCTCGTCGATGCGCTCGACATTGAACACAGCATCCTTGGCCTTGGTCCAGATGGTCTTCGCGGCCTCCTTCGGAATAACGCCCAATTCGGCCAGCGCGTCAGCGGCATGCGCCTCGATCTCGAACCATATCTTGAAACGCGTCTGCGGCTCCCAAATGGAGACCATTTCGGGGCGGGAATAACGGGGAATCATCGCGAACTCATAGGGTTGGGATTACGCCGCGCTTTAGCAGATCGTATTCCCCGAGGCCACCCTTGAGCCGGAGTTCTGACAGAAAATCGGGGGCTTTTGGCGCTAAATGGCCTCGCCGCGCGCGGAGGCTGCAGCGCTCCGGATCGCGGAAATATTGGCCTTGTAGCTCTCCAGCGTGCCGCCCTTGAACAAGGCCGATCCGGCGACCAGCGCGTTCGCACCGGCCGCCGCGACCTTGGCGGCATTGTCGGCAGTCACGCCGCCGTCGACCTCGATATCGATGGGGCGCCCGGCGCACATGGCGCGGACCTGCGAGATCTTCTCCAGCACGGCGGGAATGAACGACTGGCCGCCGAAGCCCGGATTGACCGACATCACCAGCACGAGATCGATCATGTCGATCACGTATTCGATGGCACTCGCGGGCGTTGCCGGGTTCAGCGATACGCCGGCCTTCTTGCCGAGGGCACGGATCGCCTGCAGCGAGCGATGCAGGTGCGGGCCTGCCTCGGCATGCACGGTGATAATATCAGAACCGGCCTTGGCGAAGGCTTCCAGATACGGATCGCACGGCGCGATCATCAGATGCGTGTCGAAGATCTTCTTCGAATAGGGGCGCATCGCTTTGATGACATCGGGTCCGTAGGAAATGTTCGGCACGAAGTGACCGTCCATCACGTCCAGATGAATCCAGTCAGCGCCAGCCTGATCGACGGAGCGGACTTCTTCGCCAAGCTTTGCAAAATCCGACGCCAGGATCGACGGAGCGATGACCAGCGGACGAGATGCGAAGGTTTGGGACATGGCGGTTTCCGGTGTTGCCCTAAAGCGTGTCAGGCGCGTTGGCTTCGCCTAACACGCCGCCCGTGCGCGGGCAACGCAGCGTCAGTGGCGTACACAGGAACCGCGTCCTCTCACCGGCAAATCCTGCCCTAAGCGGCAGAAATTGCCCTGCGGGGCGTGCCATGCGACGGTGAAAGTCCCCGTGTTTGCTGGGTTTTCGACGCGGCACGGCAATTGCTGGATATCTCTCGGGATGATCTCGGCCGCGTCACACCGGCTTTGGGGAGTATCGTGATGATTTATGCTGCAGGGGCCATTGGAGCCGCGGCTGCCAGCGCGCTGGACTTGCTGTCGTCGCTGACGCCGGACAAGTCGAATGCCGTCAAGACCGGCGTCAAGCAGACGAATTCGCTGTTCGATCTGGGCACGACCACCAGTGCAACGAGCACCCCGACCATCACCTCAACCGGCTCGACGCAAGCCGGGACGCTATCGCCTTCGACATTCAATGCGCTGCTGTCGGCGCAGGATGCGAACGGAAAAGCCAGCCCCTCGGACTCACTGAAGGACCTGTTCGCGCAGATCGACACCAACGGCGACGGAAAGATTACCAAGGCCGAATTCGAGGACAAACTCGGCGCGGGCGGCACCAATGTTGCAGCCGCCGACAATGTCTTTGACAAGATGGATGCCGATAATGACGGCTCCGTCAGTCTTGACGAGATGGCGTCTGCCCTGAAGAAGGGCGGCGGCCATCACCATGCGCATCATGCTGGGGGAGGCGGAGGCGGTGGCGGCGCCGATGCATTGATGCAGGCCTTACAGGGCGCATCGAGCACCTCGACCACGAACAGCGACGGCTCGATCACCACCACGCTGACCTATGCCGACGGATCCAAGATCACGTTGAGCCAGCCCGCGTCTTCGACAACCACATCGACCGGCGCTTCGACGCAATACAACCTCGTTGAGAAACTGGTCCAGCGCCAGGCCGATGCGCTCGCATCGTCCGCGAAGCAGTCGGTTTCGGTGAAGGCGTGATGGGTCGCTATCGATACCGTTCCTGTCGGTAGCACTACGCACAAATCCCCCATTTTCATCAGTCGCTAACCACGCCCGATCGCTAATCACGCCACGCAAATTCTGCGAGGTGCGACGTGCGATTGGGACTGAGGATAGGGGTCTGCGCTGGCGTTATCTTTTTTTACGCGAGTGGTGTGCATGCCGAGGACGATTTTATCGCGTCGCTGAGGTTGCGCGGCGGATACGACACCAATCCGCAATTCTCCACCGGAAGCGGAATCGGCGGCAGTGCATTCATTGGCACCGATACCGCGCTCGCCGCAGGCGTAAGGGAAAAAGGTTACAGCTACGGCGTTGCTGCGGAAGCAAGTACGACGCAATACGCCAATCCATTGGCTGTTCCTGCATTGTCAGGGAAGGTGATCCTGCGCGGAACATACGGCGACGACGCGGCCAACATGTCATCGACCACGACCATCGCGGACACCAACACCTACAATCTTCGCTCGTCCGATCTCATCCAGTCGCTCAAGGGCGAGGTGAAATTCGGCGCTATCAAGCTGTTCACCACAGTCGAAGGCGCGCGTTCATCGCTGAACCAGACCAATGCGATCTTTCAGGACTTCCTCCCATCGCCGCAGGTTTATCTGCGCGGCACCCTGATCCCCGGAGTTGCCTATGTCGGCGACAGGTTCGAGATCGGCACGTCGGTCAATCTCTCGGTTCGTCGCTATAAAAGAGAGTTGGATGATTTCGGATATCGCCGCGACAATGAACGCGTGCAGCCGTTTCTGTTCGCCAAGTATCAGGACAAGGACATTACATTTTTCGGCTCGGTGTCGAATTTGCGGACAACATTTCACGATGTGGATTTCACCAAAGTCAATACGGTTCTGTTCGATACGAGCCTGAGCTGGCGTGTTGCGTCCTTCACGCTTGATCTCGCAGCGTGGCGCCGGGCCAACGAAACGACATTTCCGATTTCACCGATCACGCTCGATGCGGCCTATACAGCGAAAGCGAGCTGGCAGGTCGAACCAAAGCTGACGCTGACGGCCGGGCTGGGATACGCGACGACGGATTATCTCGATTCACGCTTTCGTGCCCAAACGCTGACTTATGGTATCGGAGCGTCGCATGATCTTGGCAACGGTTACGCGTTAGGACTCGATCTGACGCGGGCGCAGGGCACCTTGATCTCGGGCGAGAAGGCCAGCGCGATCATCGTTTCATCGTCGCTGACGAAGAAGTTCTCACTTTTTGTGAAAGACCCGGTGAAGGAAGCGTCGAAAGACAAGCCGCCTGTGACTAAGGGTTAGGGGTGGCAGCCTGATCCAGCAGGGGGGAATGCAGGACCAGGCTGCCGCGCGAATGAGGCTTGGGAGGTTGGGGGTCTCATCCGCGATCGCGCAGAGAGTTAAACGTCAGTGTCCGCAGCCGCAGCCGCCGCCCAGCAGACCGCCGAGGACGCCGCTCTTGCCGAGAACAGCGCCGAGGACGCCGCCCTTGCCGGTGGTGACCGAGGCATTGACGACCAGAGCGCCGCGCCCATCGAGCAGGCCGAGCACGCCGCCCTTTCCGGTGAGCACGTTCGCTCCGACACCCACACCTTTGCCGCCGCCCGCAAAGGCAGGTGCGCTGAGGAAGGCGGTTGCAACAACTGCCAGACACAACATCTTCTTCATGACGTTTTCTCCACTGTTCATGCACGACGATGTGCACGCAGCGGACCGTATTGCCGAAAATAAAAGCGGCAATCGAAACGCAAAGATAACCTTAAACGGCGGGGGTTTTCTGCATTTTACGCCAGCATGATGCGTGCCTGCTTACGGAGAAATACGTAAGCAGCCCCGCGGGGCGATTTTTTCACTCTGTCGCGAAGCGTTTTTTCCACGAAGGTAACGCGCCTGAAAATGGAAGCGCTGTGGCTTCATAGACGCCGCGTGCGATGGCGCGCGTAATGACGTTCGCTGCCACCGCGCCAAGCTCGGTCAATCCGTAGAGCGGATCGATCTGTTTGTCGCCGGTTGCCGCGGCAAATACGATGTCGCCATCGAGCGGCGCGTGGACCGGATAGATCGCGCGTGCAAATCCGGTTTGCGCAATGATTGCCAGACGCTTCACTTGAGGCTTGGTGAGGATCGCGTCGGTGACGACAATGGCCAGCGTTGTATTCTCAATCGATGATGCAGCGGGGCCGCCCTTCAGCCGCATCGCAAGCATGTCGGGCGTGAACGAGGGCGGCAGGCCGCGTCCGCCAAACTCGTTGTTCTGTTCGAACGGCGCGGCCCAGAACCATGGACCATCACCGACCGTTACGCTGCCCACAGCGTTGACCGATGCGATGGCTGCGACGCGCACACCGTTTGTCATGACGGCGGATGCTGAACCCAGGCCACCCTTGAAGTTGACGGTGGTTGCGCCGAAGCCCCCGCCGACGGTGCCGAGCGCGAATGCGCCATCGGTCGCTGCCGCTGCGGCCGCGTAGCCGAGATCGCGGTAGGGCGGAAACCGGCCCCATTTCTTGTTGCCGCCGTTCAGCATGTCGAATTGCACCGCTCCCGGCACAATCGGAATCAATGCGTCACCAACCGCGAAGCCGCGTCCCTGTTCGGCAAGCCATGCCTGCACGCCGCCGCCGGCTTCGAGGCCAAAGGCCGAGCCTCCCGAGAGCGTGATCGCATCGACGCGCTCGACGGTATTGACTGGTTCAAGCAGAGCGCCATCCCGAATGCCCGGCCCGCCGCCACGGACATCGGCGGACGCGACGGCAGCCTTGTCGAAGATCACCGCTGTGACGCCGGAGGCGACCGCCGCATCGTGCGCATGGCCTACACGGACACCGGGAATATCGGTCAGCAGGTTCTTCAAGGTGGCGACTCCGATCACAGTTCGTTCACAACAGGGGGAACGGGCAGGGCTGAGCTTGCATAGCATATGGGCAACAGGGCAATAAGCGGCATGATTCAGGACGTTTCCATTCCCGCCGCGCTCGCCGCTGAAGTCCGACCTGATCGACCAGGATCAGGAGCCACTTGAGCAACTGATGTTCACCTCCATCGTCTTGAAGGCCTCGGATGGTGTGGCGCCTGCACTGGTCGGGCAGCCCGTTCGGAATGCTCCCGTGACCGAGTCGATGAGCCGCTGGCGTTTTAATGATCCTCCCAAGGGTTTTCAACTCGTGATGCACAATAAAATCAAGCAGACCGATGGATCCGTGGCGGAACATTTCCTGTTTACGGATCGACTGTCCGCCTACTCGATCTATATTGAGGATGGCGCCGAAGAGGGTCTGGACGGCCTGACCAATATTGGCGCAGTGCATGCCACCGGCAGAAAAATCGACGGGCATCAGGTGACCGTCATCGGCGAAGTGCCGGCGGCAAAGGGGGGGGCCGCGGGCGCGGGGGCGCGGGGGACGCCATGGTCGGGGGAGGGGGGGGGGGGGGG
>CAZQMD010000028.1:0-29751 GCA_964594185.1 uncultured Afipia sp.
CTGCGGCGCATGGAAGTCAGCTATCCGACCAAGGAGCCGGCTGGCACCATCATCGTGGATACGCCGAACACGCATCTCTATTACATTCTCGGCAATGGCCGCGCGATCCGCTACGGCGTGCGCGTCGGCCGCGACGGCTTCACCTGGACTGGCGTGCAGAAGATCACCCGCAAGGCGGAATGGCCGGATTGGCACCCGCCGACGGAAATGATCGAGCGCCAGCCTTATCTGCCGCGCTTCATGGCAGGCGGCGACGGCAATCCGCTTGGCGCGCGCGCGATGTATCTCGGCTCGACCGTGTATCGCATCCACGGCACCAACCAGCCATCGACCATCGGCCAGTTCGTCTCATCAGGCTGCATCGGCATGCTCAATGAAGACGTGACGGACCTGTTCGAGCGCACCAAGGTCGGCACCCGCGTTGTGGTGCTGCCGGGCGGCAAGCCGCCTGCATTGTCTCAGCCGGTCACCGCGTCCGCGCAGCCCTATCCGCCGGGCGGACCTGTACCCGCGCCGATGGCGAACGGTGCACCTGCGCAGCAGCGCCCGACTGCGTCGATTGGCGTGCCCAATCAGGGACCGACGGTTGTGCCGCCGATGCCTGCGCCGGTCACGATCCGCTAGGCACGCGTTGCATTTGAACTGAAAAGCCCGGCCTTCGCGCCGGGCTTTTTTCTTTTACTTCGTCACGCGCGCGGCATTCGGCGTCTTGCCGTACCGCTTGCGGAACGCGCGGTGGAATGTCGACAGATCCGAGAAGCCGCATTTGAACGCGATGTCGGCGATCGCATCGGTCGCGCCGCTTCGAAGCATGCCGAAGGCTGCTTCCAGTCTCATCGCCAGCAGTTCGTCGCTGAAGGTCGCGCCGTGCTGGCTCAAAACATGCTGGACCGATCGTGCCGACATGCCGAGCCGTCCGCCGACGTCGCCCGGCTTGAGAT
This sequence comes from uncultured Afipia sp., assembly GCA_964594185.1. Classification (GTDB taxonomy): domain Bacteria; phylum Pseudomonadota; class Alphaproteobacteria; order Rhizobiales; family Xanthobacteraceae; genus Afipia. The sequence continues at coordinate 942 of CAZQMD010000028.1, forward strand.
CGGGACTGCGATAGCTGCGCGCGATCTGCTTGCGGATATCCGCAATACGCGTGTCGGGCTTTTTGGCCTGCGGTTTTGAGGGCTGCGACCCGTTCGGCTGCAGAACGGTGCTGGCAAGCTGGGCGATGTATTCGCCCGACGCGGTTTCCAGAGATTGATCGAAATCCTCGTCGGCACTGAGCAGATGCTGAACATTTTGACCAAGCAGGAGCTGCGCGACGCGATGCGTTTTCAGGCGTGTCGCGGACAACTGTTCAAGCATGCGTCCGGGCTGCGGCAGAATCTCGCGCGGCAGCAGGATCACATGCGAGTGGCCGCTTTGCGGCGTCGAGCATTCGCTCGGGATGTCCATCGCCAGCACGGTCATCTCATCGCGCTTCAGATCGATCCTGCGGTCGAACTGGCGAACGCGCATCGGCGTTTCGCCGCGGTTGATCACGATCATGATGCGGTCATCGCTGTCCTGACGCAGCTTTGCTTCGGAGCGCAGCACATTGACCGCGCCGTCGGCGACCGTTTTCGCCGAGCCGAGCTGAATCCTGCCCAGCTGCAGGACAGACACTCCGCCATGAAATTTCCGGCTGGTGACGATTCCCATCTCGAAAGACGAGCCGATCGCGTCCATGGAGTTCGCCCACAGTTTTGCGCGCATGCGGGCGGGAAGAGCAGAGGGAAGCTGGTCCGACGTAAAATGAAATTTCGGCATTCGACAATTCGCTTCTCATTCCGGTGATGTGAGTATGGCGTTTGGTGCAAAGCATTTGCGCGATATGCAAGGACGGCGCGTGAGCATTGAATGATGATTGCCGGCAGCGTGGCAAGTGTTTGTGCCGGGGGCTGCGCCTCTCGTTGCAGGTGACCATTGTCGCCTTCGCAGTTTTTTGAATTTCAGGGTTGGGGCCATTGATGAAGACGTTTTTGATTGCTGCCGTCGCGGTGTTTGGGTTTACCGCGGCGCAGGCCGCCGATATTGCCGCGCGGCCATACACCAAGGCTCCGCCGCTTTCGCCTGCGTATAACTGGACCGGCTTTTATGCCGGCGCGAATGTGGGCTACGGCTTCGGCGATCAGACCGCCAGCTTTGTTGGCGGCGATCCGTTCATTCAGGATTTCACCTCGGGGCCCGGATATCCGCCCGGCACGCAGATTCCCTCCGCCGCCATCAATCTGAAGGGCATCACCGGCGGGCTCCAATTCGGATATAATTTTCAGGTCGCTCCGCAATGGGTGATGGGCCTGGAAGCCGATTTCAACGGACTTGATTTCAACAGTTCCGGCACGTCTTCATTTCGTCTCGGGCCGTCAGTCGGGCTGAGCAGTCCTGTGGATCTCGTCGCAAGCGCGAAGGCCGACTGGTTCGGCACGGTTCGCGGGCGAATCGGCTGGCTGCCGACGGAGCAGTTCCTGGTTTATGGGACCGGTGGTCTGGCTTACGGACACATCAAGGAGACGCTCGTTCTCGACGCCGTTCCCAACCTGAGCGGGGGCAGCGGCGGCTCTGGGTTCGGTTTTCGGTGTGATGCGACGGGGCTCGGCTGCTTCGCCGGATCGTCGTCCCGGACTGCAGTCGGCTATACCGTCGGCGGCGGACTGGAATATGCCATTTCGCGTAACATCACCCTCCGGGCCGAATACCTTTATGTGAACCTCGGCAAAACAAGCACGCGTGCAACCGCACTCGCGCCCCTGATCCCATATGCGCTGGCGTCGTTCGTCGGCAGTTCCGGCGATTTCGATTTCAACGTCGTGCGCGCGGCCGTGAACTACCGGTTCTGATTCCGGCGAGAGTGAAATTAAAAGCCCGGCCCTCGCGCCGGGCTTTTTGTTTGCGCATGACATGCAACTTTTGCAAATTTGCGATCTTGATGAAGTGACAACGACCGAGGAAGGAACCCGCATGGCCAAGAACAAAAGTACGATCTGCGTCTGGTACGACAAGGACGCGGAAGAGGCCGCGAAGTTTTACGCGAGCGTATTTCCGGACAGCAAGGTCAACGCCGTGCATAAGGCGCCGAGCGACTATCCGTCCGGCAAGGCGGGTGACGTCATCACGGTGGATTTCACCGTGGCGGGCATTCCCTATATCGGCCTCAACGGCGGGCCGATATTCAAGCACAACGAAGCATTCTCGATCTGCATCTCGACCGAGGATCAGGCGGAGACGGACAAATACTGGAATGCCATTGTCGGCAACGGCGGGCAGGAAAGCGCCTGCGGCTGGTGCAAGGACAAGTGGGGCATCTCGTGGCAGATCACGCCGCGTGTCCTCACCGAAGCGCTGGCTGCAGGCGGCGCGGAAGCGAAGCGCGTGTTCGACGCGATGATGACCATGAAGAAGATCGACGTGGCGACGATCGAGAAGGCGAGGCGAGGTTAGCGGTTTCCGAGAAAGCGCCGGGACGACCACATCTTTCTACTCCATCATCCGCACCGGCGCGCCGTTGAGCCACGCGGCGATGTCCTCGACCATATCGCCGTAATATTTGCGGTAGTTGTTTTCCGTGACATAGCCGAGATGCGGCGTCAGCACGACATTGTCGAGCTTGCGCAGTGGATGATCGACCGGCAGCGGCTCGACCGAAAACGTATCGAGCCCCGCGCCCGCGATCGCCTTGCGCTGAAGCGCATCGAGCAGCGCGGCTTCATCCACGATCGGTCCGCGCGCGGTATTTACCAGATAGCTCGTCGGCTTCATGCGCGCGAGATCATCACGCGTGACCAGCCCGCGCGTGCGCTTGCTCAGGATGGTGTGGATCGTGACGATGTCGGCGGTCGCGAACAGCTCATCCTTGGTCGCGTAGCTCACGCCCACGGCGGCGCAGTCCTCCGGTGTCAGGTTCTGGCTCCAGGCGATCACCGTCATGCCAAGCGCTTTCGCGACCGTGGCCACCCTGGTTCCCAGTTTGCCGAGGCCGACCACGCCAAGCGTCATGCCTTCGACGTCCTGGCCCATGGTGGTTTGCCAGAGCTTACCCCCATGCATGCGCGCGTTCTCGAAACCGATCTTGCGGGTGAGCTCCAGCATCAGGCCAATCGCGATGCCCACGGTGGCATTGCCGACGCCGCCGGTGCCGCACACCGTGACGCCGCGCTCTTTCGCGGTTTCAAGATCGAACGCGGCGTTGCGCATGCCGGAGGTCAAAAGCAGTTTCAGCTTCGGCAGCGCGTTCAGAACCTCGCGCGGAAACGGCGTTCGCTCGCGCATGGCGCAGACGATCTCGAAATCCTGCAGCGCGCGCACCGCCTCGTTCTGCGAGCCGAAAGGCTTGTCGAAGACAGTAATGTCGATCTTGTCTTTCAGCGATGCCCAGTCGGCGAGCGTCAGGGCAACGTTCTGGTAGTCGTCGAGAATGGCGCAGCGATAACGCATGAAGCTTCCGTGGTTCTGGCGGGTGGCCCTATCGGCCTTCGGTGGGCGGGAACATAACCCTTTAGCCTGCCAAAGGAGAAATCACGTGGGCATGATCAATACTCAATCGGGAAATCGTTCGACGTGGGTCTCGGCGGTCCGCCCGAAATACAGCGCGCGGCGGCCGGAAAACGAGACCATATAGCCCGCGCAACCGGCGGCCATGACCTTGTTGCAGAAACTTTTGTATGTGTAGCCGGGAATGAGTTGTTGAGCCTCCTTGATCGCTGCCTGAATCCGCGCCGTATCGAAACCCGGAGCAACGGAAACGCCGATGTTGTGGAGAGGAAGCTCGATGGTGTTGCCGTCGGCGAGGTAGTAGATCGCCTTCTCGCGGCGAAAATCTATCGTATAGCTTTCAAATCCCTCCCGCATGAGGGTGCCGACGATTTCGGGAAAAGTCATCGTGTTGTCTTCCGCTGCTTTGAGGCAGGCGGTCGCGACGGATGTTTTGTGATGGTCCATGAGATGCCTCCGGGTATGCGCCAGCATTTCGTGGCGCGAAACCGCGGGCCTGGGCAAGCGAAATTCCGGTTATTGCTGTCCAGCCTTGCCGAGCTTCTTCGCGCACGCCGGACCCGGACCGCGCATATAATGCTGTTCCGGATGATACGGATTGAAAGCCGTCGCGATGAAGGTGCGCCAGAAATCGGCGATCTCCGCAAGCATGCGCCGGGGCGAATGGCCCGGCAGCGGCGCGGGGAGATCCGCAATATGGGATGCGATCGGGCTGCTTTGCGTCGTCATGGCTTCTGCTCGACGATCTGTAGTGCTGATTCTCGACGCCTGAATATCGGTGGCGGCGCGTCCGTCCGCGGTTCGAACCGGCAGATTGGGGGGATTCGATTAAAAAGCCGTTTTCCTCGCCACAACGGTCTGACCGGGCTGGAAATTCCCGCCGTTAGGCTTTCCAAAGTCCTACCTTTGGAGGGTGGGCCGGTTGCCCTTTGCTGTTCCCGCAGTTACATCAACGGCAGCAAATTTCCCCGCTTATTCCCACTCATCTGACGGTTCCAAGGATCACGATGGCTCGCCAGTTCGTCTACTTCATGCAGGGTCTGACCAAGGCCTATCCGACCCGCAAGGTGCTCGATAACGTGCATCTGTCGTTCTATCCGGACGCCAAGATCGGTGTGCTCGGCGTCAACGGCTCGGGCAAATCGACGCTGCTCAAGATCATGGCGGGCATCGACAAGGATTACTCGGGCGAAGCCTGGGTCGCCGAGGGCGCACGCGTCGGTTATCTCGAACAGGAACCGCAACTCGATCCGACCAAGACTGTTCGCGAGAACGTCATGGAAGGCGTCGCCAAGCAGAAGGCGATCCTCGACCGCTACAACGAACTCGCGGTGAACTATTCGGACGAGACCGCCGACGAGATGACCAAGCTGCAGGACGAGATCGAGGCCCAGGGCCTCTGGGATCTCGACAGCAAGGTCGATCAGGCGATGGACGCGCTGCGCTGCCCGCCGGATGATGCCGATGTCACCAAGCTCTCGGGCGGTGAGCGCCGCCGCGTCGCGCTGTGTCGCCTGCTGCTGGACGCGCCGGACCTGCTGCTGCTGGACGAACCGACCAACCATCTCGACGCCGAATCCGTGTCGTGGCTGGAAGGCCATCTGCGCAACTATCCGGGCGCGATCCTGATCGTGACCCATGACCGCTACTTCCTCGACAACGTGACGAGCTGGATTCTCGAGCTGGATCGCGGCAAGGGCATTCCCTACGAGGGCAATTACTCGGCATGGCTGGTTCAGAAGCAGAAGCGTCTCGCGCAGGAAGGCCGCGAGGACGCGGCGCACCAGAAGACGCTGGAACGCGAGCAGGAGTGGATCGCCTCCTCGCCGAAAGCACGGCAGGCCAAATCCAAGGCGCGCTACCAGCGCTATGAGGACCTGCTCAAGCAGGCCAGCGAGAAGCAGACCCAGACCGCACAGATCACCATTCCGGTGGCCGAACGTCTCGGCCAGAACGTGGTGGACTTCGAGGGTCTCTCGAAGGGGTTCAATGATCGCCTCCTGATCGACAACCTGACGTTCAAGCTTCCGCCGGGCGGCATCGTCGGCGTGATCGGCGCCAACGGCGCGGGCAAGACCACCCTGTTCAAGATGATTACCAAGCAGGAGACGCCGGACGCCGGCACCATCACGGTGGGCGAGTCGGTGCATCTCGGCTATGTCGACCAGTCGCGCGACGCACTCGACGGCAAGAAGACCGTGTGGGAGGAAATCTCCGGCGGCAACGACCTGATCCTGCTCGGCAAGCGCGAAGTGAATTCGCGCGGCTATTGTTCGTCGTTCAACTTCAAGGGCGCGGACCAGCAGAAGAAGGTCGGCGCGCTGTCGGGCGGTGAGCGCAACCGCGTGCATCTTGCCAAGATGCTGAAGTCGGGCGCAAACGTCCTGCTGCTCGACGAACCGACCAACGATCTCGACGTCGATACGCTGCGCGCGCTGGAAGAGGCGCTGGAGGATTTCGCGGGCTGCGCCGTCATCATCAGCCATGACCGCTGGTTCCTCGACCGTATCGCCACTCACATGCTCGCCTTCGAAGGCGACAGCCATGTCGAATGGTTCGAAGGCAACTTCCAGGATTACGAGAAGGACAAGCTGCGCCGGCTCGGGCAGGATGCCGCGATCCCGCATCGCGTGAAGTACAAGAAACTGACGCGGTGAATCACGCACCACTGGACAGCGACCTCGATGAGCAGGAGCGCGCGCTCCTCGCCATGGATGTCGCCTGGGTCCAGTGGCGGTCGGAATTCCGGCAGAAGCTTTTCACCGGCGGCGTTCTCGAGCGGCCGGTGCGAAGCATTTTCGAAGCCGATATGATTTTCAGTATCGTCGCGCATCATGCGCTGCTGGGGCGTCCCGTCACGCTCAAGGAGCTTGCGACCTATTTCGGCATGATCGCGACGGAAGCGACGGTCTCGCGTCACATCGACGACATGGAGCAGGGCGGGCTTGTGGAGCGCCGCCTCGATGCGAACGATCGCCGCCGCATGTTCCTGGTGCCGACGCGGCGGCTCGAAGGCCTTGGCCATGAATTCCAGCAGGCGCGGTTGCGCATCATGCGGGAGAATGGCTTCATCTGGAGCAACGATAACAAAAAGAGGTGAGGGGCGGATGGAGGACGAAGGCAAGGCGGTCACGTCGGCGGACATCAGCGCGGCCGCGGCGGAAGTTTTCAATCTCGACGATTGCACCATCAATATGGAAGAGCGCGCCGCGCTCGCCATCGACGTGGCTTATGTGCAGTGGCGCTCCGATTTTCGCCGCACGGTGGTCGCCTCCGGCGTTCTGAACCGGCCGTGGCGCAGCGTGTTCGAGGCCGACATGATGTTCAGCATCGTGTCGCATCGCTGGCTTGATGGGCGTCCGATCACCCACAAGGAGCTTGCGACCTATTTCGAACTGTTCGCGACGGAGGCGACGGTCTCGCGCCACCTCGATGACATGGAAGAAAGCGGCATGATCGTGCGCCAGACCGATCCCGCCGATCGCCGCCGTATCTTCCTGCTGCCGACGCGGCGGCTGGAGACCATCGGCCACGGATACCTGCAGGCGCGAATCCGCATCATGCGTGAACACGGTTTTGTGTGGACCGGACGCAACGCAATCGACGACAAAACTGCAATCGATCCTGCGTGAACTGATGGGTGCGCGCGGTTAAGGAGTGATCTTTCCAGAACAGGGGAAGATCATGGTTTTACGTTTCATTGCTTTCGCGCTCACGCTTCTATTGTTGACGCCGGGTTCGGTGCTCTCGGTGATGGCCGATGATGTCGGCCTGTCCGCGGCGGAGCGGGCGAAGAACATCAAGGCCTATGAGGCCCGCAAGGCGCAGGGATTGACGACGGATTCATCGCGGGGTTCCCGAGCCGGCCAGCAGACGCAACGCGCGCAACAGCAGGCGATGGAGCGGGCCAGGCGATGCCAGGATGCCGTCAACGATGCGCAAAATACTGCGGTCGGGACATCGGTTCTGTCGAGTGCGGTCGGATTTCTGCCGTTCGGCGGCGCTGCTTCAAGCATGGCCGCGAATGTCGGCGCGACGGCGGCAGGTGAAATCGCGCGTCAGAAGGCGGCCGCGGCGGTTCAGGGAAATTGCGGCGGTTAACCAACCGTCATCTGGCCATCGTATATCGGCTGACGTAAAAGGACGCTCCGGACTACGCGCGAGCGTTTTGGAGCGTCACGATGTCGGACTGGGATGCGCAGCAGTATCTGAAATTCGAAGATGAACGCACGCGGGGCGCGCGCGATCTTCTGGCGCAGATCCCGGTTCAGGATGCGCGGGGCGTGGTCGATATCGGCTGCGGCCCCGGCAACTCCACCGAGCTGCTGGCACGGCGCTGGCCGCAGGCGAAGATCACCGGCATCGATACCTCGGCGGACATGCTGCGTCAGGCGCGCGAGCGGCTGCCGCAGCACACGTTCATCGAGGCGAACATTTCGCACTGGGCGCCGCCCGCCGGAACCGATGTGCTGTTCGCCAATGCGATCTTCCAGTGGGTGCCGGATCATCTCAAGCAACTCAAGCGTCTCACCAACACGCTGCCGCAGGGCGGCGTGCTTGCGGTGCAGATGCCCGACAACATGGACGAGCCGTCGCATGTCATGATGCGCGAGGTTGCGCGGCTGCCGCAGTTCCACACGCAGTTGGCGCATGCGCTTGAGGCGAGGGGCAACCTGCCCAAGCCGGGCGACTATTACAACGCGCTGCGCCCGCTCTGCAGCCGCATCGACATCTGCCACACGGTTTACAACCATGTGCCCGACGATCCCGCCGCCATCGCCGAATGGGTCAAGGGGACGGGGCTGCGCCCCTCCCCCGATCCGCTGGAGATGCCGGAGCGCAAGGAATTCCTTGAGGCCTACAAGGCGCGCATCGCGGCGGCTTACCTGCCGCAGGCCGACGGCAAGGTGCTGCTGCGCTTTCCCCGGATTTTCATGGTGGTGGTGAAGTAACAGGCCCGCCGGGCGCCAGCCCCACAAATCTGACGCGATGATGTCGGATCAGAAAATGCGCTGCGGTGAATGGCCGCTACAGCGCGGCTCGACAGAATCGGACATTCTCCCTAGCTGAGTACCGCCTGAAGACTGCCAGCCGGAGCGATTGCCGCATGTCCCTGACGCCCGAAACACCCTTGCCGCCGCGTGGCGATACCTCGCTGCGCCCGATCCCGATGCTGATCTTCGGGTCACGCTGGCTGCAGCTCCCGCTCTATATCGGGCTGATCGTTGCCCAGGGCGTTTACGTCATCCTCTTTCTGAAGGAACTCTGGCACCTCATCACGCACTCGTTCGATTTTTCCGAGCAGCAGATCATGCTGGTGGTGCTCGGCCTGATCGACGTGGTGATGATCTCCAATCTTCTGGTGATGGTGATCGTCGGCGGCTACGAGACCTTCGTGTCGCGGCTGCATCTCAAGGGACATCCGGACGAGCCGGAATGGCTGAGCCATGTCAACGCCAGCGTGCTCAAGATCAAGCTCGCGATGGCGATCATCGGCATTTCCTCGATCCACCTGCTGCGCACGTTTATCGAGGCGGGCAACCTCGGCGGTGCCGGGCGGACTACCAACTACACCGAGGCCGGCGTGATGTGGCAGACTATCATCCACGGCATGTTCATTCTCTCGGCCATCGGCATCGCCTATGTCGATAGGCTCTCGAACGGTCCGGTGCTGATACCGGAAGGCGAGGGGCATAACGGACACAAGAACGGGCACGGCAAGCATTGATGCCATAGCGTGAGACCACGTCATTGCGAGCGAAGCAAAGCAATCCAGTCCGGATAATCGTCAGGCGAAGGCTCGATTGCTGCGTCGCGCTGCTCCTCGCAATGACGATTGCTGCTACACCCGCTTTTTCCGCCGATGCGGGCTTTACGAACTTCATCGCCTCGCTGTGGCCGGAAGCGCAGCAGGCCGGCGTGTCGCGTGCAACCTTCGATGCACAGACCCGCGGACTGGAGCCGGATTACAAATTGCCGGATCTGCTGCTGCCGGGCCGTCCGTCCACTGGCGCGCCGTCGCAGGCGGAATTCGTGCAGGTGCCCGCGGACTATGTGAAGGAAGCGTCGATTGCGCGGCTTGCCGCCCATGGCCGCACGTTGATGCAGCAGCATGCGGCGACCCTCAAAGCCATCGAGCAGCGCTTCGGCGTTCCCGGCACGATCATCCTCGCGATCTGGGGCCGCGAGACCGACTACGGCCGCTACGCGCTGCCCAATGACGGGCTGCGCGTGCTGGCGACGCAGGCCTATGTCGGCCGCCGCAAGGACCAGTATCGCGGCGAGTTCATCGAAGCCCTGAAGCTGATCCAGAACGGCGATGTCACCCGCAAGGATCTGCGCACGTCATGGGGCGGCGCGACCGGGCTGACGCAATTCCTGCCCTCGGAACTGTCCAAGCACGGCGTCGATTTCGACGGCGACGGTCACATCAACATCTGGACCTCGGTCCCGGATGCGCTGGCCTCCGCCGCGCAACAGCTCAAGAACAAGGGCTGGGTGCCGGGCCTGCGTTGGGCCTATGAGGTCCGCGCGCCGCGCAATGCGGACTGCACGCAAGGCGTGCCGGAAGTCACCAAGCCGATCTCCGAGTGGCTGCGTGAAGGTTTCGTGCCGGTGCGCGGCCTGCGCCTCTCCGCCGCCGAGCAGGCGCAGGAAGCGTCGCTGCTGCAGCCCGAAGGAATTTACGGGCCGGCGTTCCTGACCACGAAGAACTACTTCGTGATCAAGGAATACAATTTCTCCGATCTCTATGTGCTGTTCGTCGGCCATTTGGCCGACCGCATGGCCGACGGCCAGCCGTTCGCGACGCCATGGTCCGCATCGACGCAGCTGCGCAGTGCCGATGTCGAGGCGATGCAGAAGCATCTGACGCGGCTCGGGCTCTATGCATCGAAGCTCGACGGCAAGGCGGGGATGCAGACCCGCCCGGCGCTCGGGGCCTACCAGAAGAAGGCCGGGCTGAACGTGGACTGCTGGCCGAGCGCGGATGTGCTGCGCGCCATGAGTGCGGGGAAGTAGTCTCCGCGTCGTCCCGGCGAAGGCCGGGACCCATCATCCCTGTCGAAGTCATTTGCAACGGCGTTTTCTGCCATCTCGCCCGGGCCGATGAACCGGTGGTTATGGGTCCCGGCCTTCGCCGGGACGACCACATTTCTGCAGTGCTTTTCAAAAACAAAAACCCGGCCGCGAGGCCGGGTCTTGAAACTCATGTCTCACGACGCATCGTGAGAAAGCGGTCAGATCAATCGCAAACCTGAACGCGGCGGACGCGCCAGCCGTAACCGTCCCAGAAGCGCTCGCGCACGAGGCGGCAGGCGGGTTCTTCGACATAAACGGGAGCAGGAGCGTAGCCATAGCCGTAAGCCGGGCGGCTGGAGGCGATTGCGCCGCCGATCAGGGCGCCGCCGATCAGGCCGCCGGCAACGCCAGCAGCAATGCGTCCGCCGTCAGCCTTGGCGGCAGGCATTGCGGTGGCAAGCGAACCAGCGACCGTGGCGACCGCGAGGAACGCTGAAAGAACCTTCTTCATGTTGTCTCTCCTCAGAACACGCCAGAGCCTGGCGCAAGGCGATTGGTCTGCAAGGATCCAATGACGAACTGTAAATAGCCCGATTTGGCCCCTGTTTGAAAGGTCCGGCGTCGATGCCGCCGAGCCTTCAGCGAGTGTCCCCACGCGAATATAGCGGGATTCTGGCGTTTAACCTCACCAAAAAACGCCCCGGATGGAGATTTTGCCATACGGAGCGTTACTTTTTTCCAAGCCCTTGGCGGCTAAAAAATGGCTGACAGCAAAGGTTTTGCGTTAGCCACAAACCTGAACGCGGCGGACACGCCAGCCGTAGCCATCCCAGAAGCGCTCGCGCTGCCAGTAGCAAGGGGCACTGCCGTAATAGGCTGGGGCGGCGCCATAATAGCCGGGGCCGCCGTAATAGCCGCCGCTGTTGGCAATCGCGCCGCCAATGATGGCGCCGCCGAGAAGGCCGAGGCCGACGCCCGCCGCAACGCGTCCGCCGCCTGCTTCGGCCGGGGCCGGGGCTGCGAGCGTGGCCACCGCAAGCGTGGCGGCAGTGGCAACCGCCAGAACGATCTTCTTTGCGCCGATCTGCATCATGGCTTCACCTCATCAATGTTGCGACCTGTCAGATAACGGGTCCTGGCAATGACGGTTGCAGATGCGCGTTGAACCGAAACTGAATGATGCAGCCGGATTCCCGCCATGATTCTTTCACCTCTCCCCGCGAGCGGGGAGAGGTCGGCTTTGGAGCGGAGCGAGAAAGCCGGGTGAGGGGCTTTGCATTTATATGCCCCTCACCCCAACCCTCTCCCCGTAAAAACGGGGAGAGGGAGTTCATCGCAATTCCCGAGCCACAAACGAATCCGAGCCATAAACAAAAACGGCGCCTCGCCAGATGCAAAGCGCCGTTTGAATTTTTCATATCACGCGAAGAGTCCGCGTGAAGGAGCGACGATCAGAACAGCGACGCGTACTGCTGCAGGCCGGCCTGCTGCACGAGGCCCATCGCGGTGCGCTTCTGCTCTTCGTCGAGACGCGAGAACAGCGCGGAAGCGGCCGGTGCGAAGCGGCGCACGGCGGCTTCGTTCACTTCCGGCTCACGGGCGAGCGCGCGAAGGGCGCTTGCGACGGCAGGCCAGTACTTAAGCTGCTCGGCCTTCAGCTTCAGCGCTGCGCGATAGCGCACGATGGCGACTTCGCTCATCGCCGACTGGAACATGGACAGCTTCTTCTTCGGCGCAGCAGGCGCTGCTGCTTCCGTGCCGAGGGATGCGGTGAAGTCCTGAGCGCGGGCCGGTGCAGTAGCAGAAATTGCCAACGTGGCAACAACGGACGCAATCGCGATTGGCAATCTTCGCATTTGTCTCACTTCGATGTGTGGAATGATAAGGCGCGAGGTACGTGCCATATGTGACCAAAATGCGATCTGTTGGGTTAACAAATCCGGAAATTCCGGGGATACGTCTTGTTAAGGTTTAGGAGGCGATTTTGTTCCGCAAAAACAATGCTATTTTTGGTGCGGTAACATTCGCTCATCAAAGGTGAAGCCGTTCCGACATTGATGGACGGAACACTGGTTCGCTGATTCTGCCGATGAATGCTGGATAATTCACATTGGCATGCGGGAGTGAAGTTTAGTTCAGCGCGCCGCGCCGATCGTCTCCGCGAACAATTCCAGTGAGCGAAGCGCAAACGCACGCATGTTGGCGATGCGATCGGGGCTGCCGGTCTCAAGGGTGATTGCGTGCGTCTGCGGTCCGGCAACGGCCATGCATGAATGTCCCGCAGCGTCGCCGTAGCGGTTGCCGGATGGACCGGTCGCGCCGGTTTCGCTCAGGCCCCATGTGGTGTTGAGAAGTTCGCGCGCGCGATTTGCAAGAAGCGTGGCGTAAGGCTCGGTCGCGCCCCGATTGCCGACGGCGTCCATTTCGTCCTTGGTGATGTTCACCAGAGCGGCGCGCGCACGCGGCGTATAGATCACGCCGCCGCCGCGATAATAGGCCGACGCGCCGGGCACTGCGAGCAGCGCCGCCGAGATCAGCCCGCCGGTGGAGGATTCCGCGACCGCGATGGTTTCTTTTCGCGCGATCAGAGACGCGGCGATTTTTTCCGCGAGGGGAAGCAGGGTGTCCATGAGATATTTCCCGATGACGTTGTTACGGGTCGTTATGGCGACGAGGCAATCCAGCTTTATCCAAGAATGGATTGCTGCGCTACGCTCGCAATGACGCTCGTCGGTGGAGCAGATCAGAGCTGCGTTTTGTAACGCGCTTCGACGGCTTCCTGCGATTCCGGCGTGCCTTGGCCGGTTTGTTCGTGGATTACCTCGGAAATGCTCGGCTGCGCGGTGCGTGCGACGCGGGAATCCGGCGACCAGAGTTTTGAACGCATCAGCGCCTTTCCGCAGTGAAAATAGGCCTCGCGCACAGTGATATCGAGCACAGCACGCGGCAGCTTGCCGAACTCGATCATGGTTGCGAGCAGGTCCGCATCTGCGGAGAGTTTTGCGTCGCCGCCGACGCGCAGGGTTTCATCGAGGCCCGGCACGAAGAAGATCAACTGCACATAGCCACTGCCCGACAGCACGTTGCGGAAACTGTCGATCCGGTTGTTACCGGGACGGTCCGGCATCAGGAGGCGCGTCTCGCTTTCGACGTGAACGAAGCCCGGTCCGCCACCGCGCGGCGAGGCATCGACGGTACCGTCAGGACCCGAGGTCGCCAGCACGCAGAACGGCGACAGGCCGATGAAATTGGCGGCATGGCGGTCGATCCGGGCAAGCTGTTTGGCGATCACGCGATCGGTCGGCGCGGCATAGATGGTCTTGAGGTCGTCCAGTGCGATGCTCGTCACGCCGTGCTCCCGTTGTCCGCGATGCTGATGTCTAACCCAATCCGCAGCGCTGCGCATTCGAGCTGCTCTTATTCCAACTTTAGATCGATTCCAGACTGAGTTGCGATGCCGCGCGCCAGTTTGGAATAGCTTGAAACAGCCTGTTTTCCTTTTGCATCCGTGCGCTGGGTTCAATACCTGTGGGTCAACAGTCCTTACAGGTCTTCCAAGCATCCATGATTGTTTGTTCCTGCAATGTCCTGACCGACCACGACGTGCGCAGCGTCGTGACCCAGGCCAAGGATTTTCCGCGTACGGCCGGGCAGGTCTACAACTGCCTGGGCTGCAGCGCCGAATGCGGACGTTGCGCGCGCACCATCAAGAAGATCATGGACGAAGCGCTGGGTGCCTGCGCCAAGGCGTGCTGCTCTGGATGCCCCCATAGCCAGCACGAAGCGGCCAACGAAGACCAGCAGCCGGTCGTTCTTCTGGCCCAGGCTGCCTGCTAAATATCTCCAAAATTTCGAGTTTTCCCCAGCCCGCCCCGGTTCCTCCAGCCGGGGTTGTGCTCGGCTGAAATCTGATTTAGAACGTTTCTAAATTGATTTCCGGCCGTCCGGCGATGGCCTCGCAATGGAGTAGATCATGAAGGGCGACCCTAAGGTCATCGATTATCTGAACAAGGGCCTGCGGAGCGAGCTGACCGCGATCAACCAGTACTGGTTGCATTTCCGGCTGCTCAACCACTGGGGCCTGAAGGAGATGGCCAAGCACTGGCGCAAGGAATCCATCGAGGAAATGCACCACGCCGACCGGTTCACCGACCGGATCCTGTTCCTCGACGGCTTCCCCAACATGCAGGTGCTCGATCCGTTGCGGATCGGCCAGAATGTCAAGGAAATGATGGAATGCGACCTCGCCGCCGAGAACGGCGCGCGCGATCTGTATCAGGAGGCGGCGACCTACTGCCACAGCGTGAAGGACTATGTGTCGCGCGATCTGTTCGAGAGCATCATGAAGGACGAGGAACATCACATCGATTTTCTCGAGACCCAGCTCGATCTGGTCGAGCGCATCGGCGTTCAGCTTTACGAGCAGAAGCACATGGGCCACATCGGCGACGACAATCCGCCGGAAGGCGGCGGGCACTGATCGGCGCTGCCATCAATGCGAACAAAGGCAAAGCCCGGACCGCTTCACGCGGCTCCGGGCTTTTCTTTGCCGCTCACCTTTCGCTGAAAATCCTTTAGCCTCGCCAACAACAAGAGACATCCGGGAGAACGCGATGACCGAGAACCTGACCCAGAAAACCTACGACTGGCCTGCAATCGTCGGCGATCTCGATGCGCTGCTGAAGCTGCGCTCGATTCCGTTCGGCATGAAGATGTTCGCGCGGCGCGAGGACATGGAAGCGATTCCGAAAATCCGCAGGCCGCAATCGGTGCACACGCTGGATCAGATCGTGGCGCAGGCCGCGCGGATCGGCTGGACCGTGGGCATCACCAGCGACGATCTGGTCGGCGCGCAGTGCCGCGCCGTGGTCGGGCTCGGCGGAGCCAAGACAGAGACGTGGCAATCCGGCCAGCACATGACCGGTGTGTGGTTCTCGACGCAGCAGGACGCGCAGGCGCATCAGGAAGCGATGCATTGCGTGCCGGACGGCCAATACGATGCGCTGGCTGTGGGGCCGCTGTCGTCCGGCAAGCTCGATCCGCCGGACATCGCGCTGTTCTACGCAACGCCCGGTGCGATGATCTATTTCATCAACGGCCTGCAGTGGTCCGGCTACAAGCGTTTCGACTGGAGCGTGGTCGGCGAATCCGCGTGCGCGGATTCATGGGGCCGCGCACTGACCACGCGGCTGCCGAGCCTGTCGATCCCGTGTTTCGCCGAGCGGCGTTATGGCGGCGTACTCGATGAGGAAATGCTGATGGCGACGCCGCCGGAATATCTGGTCAGCGCCATCGCAGGCATGAAGGCGCTGTCGAAGAACGGCTTCCGTTATCCGTTCGCGCAATACGGCGTGCAGCAGGATGTCCGCGCCGGCATGGCGGTGAGTTATCCGGGCAGGGCGTAGGGATTACGATATTTCAGCGAGTCGTCCCCGCGAAGGCGGGGACTCATACTCCCTGAGCGTTGTTTCTTCAAAGCTGTCTCAGCATCATTTGCAAACGAAAAGCCGGTGGTTATGGGTCCCCGCTGGAGCCTGTCATCGGACGGCGCTTTGCGCCGATCCGTTGGCGGGGACGACGCAGATATTCGCGATGCCAGTGTGCAAGGTGTTCACGACCCATCCGCCGGCACGAAACACGTAATCATCAGCCGGCCCTGATAGGTCATGTACCAGACCACGGCGCCGCCGGTCGGATTGCCGCCGGTGCGGATCACCGCTTTCTCCGGCACCTCTCGCCACACGCCCTCGATCGGCACCCAATAGACGCCGCTGCGCACATCGTATTCGGTGCGGTATCCATCCGATACGTCGCAGCAGGGCACGCCTTCCGGGCTGCGCGCATCCTTGAACCATTTCCGGATGTGCTCGGGCACATCGCCGAACTGCCCGCGATCGACCGCGTGTGTCGTCGCGGCGGGCATCATCAGCGGAATCATCAGGGCAACGCGAGGGGGCCACCTCATGCGATCCTCCGCAACGCAGGAATCGCCAACAGTGTCGGACTGTCATCGCGACGCGTCCAGACACAGCACCGCGAGGCGCAAAAATCGTCCCGCACATAGTTGAGGCACGATGCAGCGCAGCATCATTGAAGCGAGCGAATGCCATGCAGCGTCGTCCCGGCGAAGGCCGGGACCCATCATCCCTGTCGATGGTGGGGTGAAGGCATGCGCCGCGTGCTGCTTAATAGAACTGACGGTGGCTTATGGATCCCGGCTTTCGCCGGGATGACCGGTTGAGCGTTGAGTTCGCTCACGCCTTCGCGACGCGCTTTTTCTTTTTTGTCTCCGGCGGCGCGGCAGGCGGCGAGGTCAGCGGACAACCGGCGAACGCCGCTTCAATGGCGGCGGGCGCGCCATCGAGCTTGAATTCGGCGGTGGTGCGGCCAGCGGCGAGCGACCGTATCCGGATGACAAGCGTGTTCGACATCGCAAGCTCGTTGACGAAAGTCGTGACCGCCGCGCGGTCCTCGATCACCACGGTCCGGTATTCCTGCAGGAAGCGCGCGGCGATGTTGTCATGGCCCGGCTTTTCATCGAAGCGATAGCCGAGCGTGGAGTTCGGATCGGTGCCGACCTTGAACTCGAAGGCGAAACGCACCATCGGCTTGCCGTCAAAGCAAGTAAGCTGCATCGAGCCGGGCTGCGCGTAATCGGCAAAAGTGTTGGAGGCGTTGTTGATGATCAGCATGGCGCTCGGCACAGGCGCGCCGGTGATGCGGTCGGTCTGCGTCTCGATTTTCCAGTTGCCGGAGGTCTTGGTGGTGGGGGTGGCGACGTAAGGATCGCGCATGGCGCACGCACCGAGGCCGGCGCTCAAGCCCGCGCACACGACGGCCATCACGGCGAACGCTGTACCACGCACCACGCAATCCCCAGCCCACCTCTATCCTGCAACCGGAGCGGGTGGCGCGCAAGCGGCTTATGCGGGGACGCCTTCCTCAACCCGGATCACCGAGGCCGCCAGACCGACGAGAACGGAGAGACCCAGGCACCAGAAGCCGACATGGATATACATCACGGCGGCGGTCGCGCAGCCGATCGCGAAAAAGCAGATCGCCAGCGCAAGGCGGCCGAAGCGGGTCTTCACCTGCGGGCGCGTTTCCGGCTTGGCGCCGGTCATCAGATCGACGGCGTCGAGCGTGACCTGCACCGTCGAGCCGGTCATCATGGTCGAGGGCGGCAGGCTCGCCATGTGCACGCGCTGCACGGCGTTCTGCATCGCCATCGCCGTGACACCGGCGAATCCGGTCAGCAGCGCCATCGGCGTGTTGGCATCCGGAAACGGACCGAAACGCACGGCGAGAAGAAAGAAGGCGAGCAGGAGCGCGACTTTCACGCCGAGCAGGATCTGCATGGCGGGAAGCTTGTGCGCGCGCAGCGCAATGCCTGCCAGCCGTGCCAGTGCGATGATCAGAATGAATTCGGGCAGCGCGAGAATTTTGCCGACAATTCCGTCGCTGCCATGGACCAGCGCGTGACCCAGCGTGACGAAGTTGCCGGTGACATGCGCGGTGAAAAGCCCGGCGAGACCGAGAAAGCCCGTGGTATCGACAAAGCCGCCGTTGAAAGACAGCAGCGCCGCGACGATGGTGGAATTGGTGATCTTCGACATCGGTCTGCCCCTGCCATACCCCGTCGCAAGGCTAGAGCGTTTTCGCGCCGGGTGAAATCGATCTCAGTCGAGCAGCCCCACCGCTTCGCGCACCGCTTCGATCGGCTGGATCGCCGCCGCCCAGAAATTCCAGTTGGGGCCGAACAGGTCGAGCGCGGTGTCTTCGCCGCGCGCCCAGGCATAGAAGAATTCTTCCGGCTCGAACGCGCCAGTCGCGGAGCCTGCGACCTTGTTGAGCGGAATGCCGAGATGCCAGCTTAAAAGCACCGGCAGGATATGTCCGGACATGGCGTGGCTGCGATGCATGGTCGCCGTCAGCGTCGATGTCAGCAATTCGCCGCGCGGCGAGGTGTCGTAACCGGCGAGCACATGCGTTGAATCATGCGGCATCGCGAACGCAAAATTGAGCGCGGTCGGTTCGCCCGGATAGGCGTAATTGTTCTCCTGATAAAATGCCGCGAAAGCATAACCGAAGGTGTCGCCCGGCAGACGCGACAGCGCATGAAAGCGCGTTGCGAGTGCAGGATCGGGCTCGGTGTCATAAGGCTGCAGCCACGGCGCCATCTCGGCGGTAGTCCACGCGCGGCCGGTGATGCTTTCGAGATTGGCACGGAGCATGTGGTCCGTGGCGTCCTTCATGTCGCCGAGCGCGAGCCGCGCCAGAGTATTGACGAAGTCGTCGCGGACGCCGAGCTGATCGGCGAGCCTGACTGTTGCGCTCAGCTTGGCCTGATCGAGCGCGCCGCCGACAAACGCCATGATGGCAGCGAAGCTGACCGCCTGCCGCGCCAGTTCTGGATCGTCCATCAATTCGGCCTGGCGGGCGGGACTGAGCGGTGTCAGTCCGGCGAGGCCGAACTGCGGCTCAAGATGAAACACGTAACGGGTGGCGGCGGCGATGGTCGCATGGTCGATGTCGTCCGGCATACCTTCGGTCGCGGCAATGCCCAGCATCACAGCGAGGGTGCTGCGGGCCTGATCGAGCGTGGCGGGAATATGCATGATCCCGGTCGCGGCCTATCTGAACTGCGTCCGGCACAGCGGACTGAGCCTGTCGACGTTCCTTTCCATGCAGGCGGTAATGCGCTTCACATCCGGAACGAACTCGCGGCAGAATTTCATCGCATCGCTGCGGCAGGCGCGGCGCTGGTCGGGCGTGCCTTTGGTCTGGGCCTGAGCAGTGGAGGCGGTGACGGCGACAAGTGCGAGTGCGGCAATACGTATCTTGGCGTTCAGTCGGATCATGATTTGGGTCCTTATCGCGGAACCGTAACCTGATCGTCATCAGCCATCAAACGTTAAACCGCATTGCGGTCATGCTCTGGTATACATCCGCAAGTCGATCGCTGCCGCTCGCACCGCTAATGATGCGCGGGGACGTCGACACCCTCTGCAGAATATTGCCGGATCTTGTTGCGCAAGGTGCGAACCGAGACGCCGAGCACGCGCGCGGCGTGGGTCCGGTTGCCGTCGCAGCGGGCGAGCGTCTGCAGGACCAGCTCGCGCTCGATTTCTCCGACAGTGGCCCCGATCAGCAGCGGCACCACACGATCCGGCGCCACAGCCGGTCCGTCCATCAATGGTCCCGACAGGGACGGCGATGTCTCCTGGATCATTGCGACCTCCGTAATACGCCTGACTGCAACGGCAGCATGGTCAAGTCAGTGATCCCAGCCCGAGATGAATTAAAGGGTGGGCCGATATGGTTAACGAAATCCTAATTTCCGCATAACCCATTCATGGAACTCAGGAATTGGAACCCGGATGGAACCCGGCGGAACCGCACGGGATTGCTTGAGAAATCCGGCGGGCCGGCATGGCGCGCCTAAAATTTGCTCGTCTCGGCGTCTGAAATTCGGTGAGATGCACGCCTGCGCCGAACGTTGGGAAGGAGGGCACCATGTGCCGCAATATCAAGACACTGTTCAACTTCGAGCCGCCTGCCACCGAGGACGAGATTCACGCCTCGGCGTTGCAGTTCGTGCGCAAGCTCTCCGGCTTCAATGCGCCATCGAAGGCCAACGAGGCGACCTTCGAGCTTGCGGTCGCCGAAGTGTCGGCCAGTGCGCGGAAGTTGCTGACCTCGCTGCACACGCATGCACCTGCGCGCGACCGGGAGATCGAGGCGGAAAAGGCGCGGGAGCGGAACAGGGCGCGCTTTGGATGAGCGCGCGCATGGTGGCGTCGGCTTGTGTGACGTTCACTCCGCCAGCCGGTCTTGACGATGCAGGGCCCCGGTCAGTGCGGCAGCGCTATCGCCACAAAGCGAGGATCGCCCGACGCGGCTCTCCGCTCGGTGGCCGCGACCCGCATCAAGGCTTCAAGTTTCAATAAAAAGATTTCCGCCAACATTGTCATAATCCACTTCATGAGTGTCACTATGTCTGGCAGTTGAACGCCGACTCGAATGGCGGCATTCAATGTCTGAATTCAAGTTATGTCCGGCGGCAGGCGTGCGCAATGACCTTGCTGTGCGCCCGTGAAAAGTTAACGTTACGTTTGATCGTCCATGTCGGGAGGCATTCGATGAAACATGTCGCGACGCTGCTTGTCATATTGTCGGCCGTCATGAGCCCGGCGGCCCACGCCGACACGTCGGACCGCTTTGCCATGGGCGGCTGGATCGAGAAATTCCAGCCCGCGATCGATCAGGCCAATGCCAGCGGAGAGCTGTTTCGTATTCGCGGCCATTGCCAGTCGAACTGCACGCTGTTTCTCGGTGTGCGCAATGTCTGTGTCGAACGCAGCGCGCGACTGCTGTTTCATGCCGGTCACGGCCGCGGCCCGAACCGGCATGTCATCAATGAGGGCTCGACCCAGCGGATGCTGAATGCCTACAACGCCAAGCTGCGGCAATATGTGACCGCGAACGGCTATCTTGCGAGGCTGGAGTTCAGCACCATCTCCGGCGCGCGGATCATCGACGAGTTCGGCTACAAAGAATGCCCGCGCGGCGGATGATGCCTCACGCTGCGCGCTGCGCCAGGAAACCCCAGTCCCACGGCAACTGCTTCGATCCGCGCGGTTTGCGCAGGCCATCCACCGACCAAGGGTAATACACCCTGGCGATGCGTGTGATGTCGAAGCCCTTCTCCGACACCGTGGAGATCAGTTCCTCGCGTTCGTAGAATTTCTGCCAGACACCGTCGCGGCTCACGAGGCCGCCGGCCTTGATCTTGTCGGCGGACGCGCCGAGCTTGTTGACCATCAGCTGCGACTCCATCGACGGCACCACCACCAGCGCATGACCTGACGGCTTGGTGACGGCGGCCAGCGTGGCCCACAAGGCATCGCGCTTGGCTTCGCGCGGTGAGGTGATGACATTCAGGCACACCGTGAGGTCGGCGACGCTGCCGAGTACGTCGCCCGACTTGCAGACATCCATCGCCATCCATTTCGCATTCGTCATCTCACTGCAGCGCTTCTTCGCTCGCGCAACGATGCGCGGCGCGAAATCGATGCCGGTGGTCCGCTCGAAGCGATGCCCGAACTTCTTCACGAAGCTGCCGACTCCGCAGCCGAGATCGACCAGCTCGAGATTTTTGCGCGAGCGGCAGGCGGAGGCGACGAAGCGCGGCATCTGGCTGCCGGTCTCATCGGTGACGATGTCGCACACCATCGTTTCAAACTTGGCGGCGTGCAGATCCCATTCGACGCGATTCACAGAAACCTCCCGTTGGTCGTTGTGAAGCCGAATCGATTAAACAACAGAATGACGCGTGACGATACCTGCAGTGCAGCTAAACCTGTTGATCGATCCGGCGACTTTCGAGTTCCACTTGCGCCATGAGCGTTTTCCGAATCTGCGCGATGCGCTAGACTTGATTCGGTTGCGCTGCTTCATCTCGCAAGATTTCCATTCACATTCCTTGTCGCAACAATCCGGAGACTTTCTCATGCGCCTGTCATCTGCCATTCGCGCCGCGCTGATTGCCGTCGCCGCTTTCGTTGGAGCGGGCCTGTCGTCCGCCCATGCCGACAGCGGCAGCGTGTCGCTCGTCATTTACAAGGCCGGATGGTTCATCGGCGGCTCGGGCGGTTCAGGCACGCTGAATTTCCGCGGCAGGAATTATGCGCTGTCCACCGGCGGCATCGATTACGGCCTGGTGTTCGGCGGATCGAAGACGGTGCTGCGTGGCCGCGTCAGCAACATCAATCGTCCGTCCGATGTCGCGGGCGTCTATGGCGCGGCAGGCGCGGGCATCGCTGTGGGGCGCGGCGCGCGCGCGATCGTGCTGACCAACCAGAAGGGCGCTGTGCTCGAACTTTCCGGTCAGCAGACCGGGCTGATGGCGAATGCGGATTTGAGCGGACTCGCGATCACGATGAAGTAAACGTCAGCCGTCAGTCGACGTCGCGATAGCGGCCGCGCTCTTATCGGGTGCGGCCGCTTTTTGCTGGCTCCACGCATCGAAGCCGATCATCCCGGCGGCCATCGCAGCGACGAACACGACCACCGGCAGGGCCAGCCCTGCCAGATTGACCAGCGCCGGGCCGGGACAGAGCCCGACCAGACCCCAGCCGACGCCGAACAGCACCGCGCCGGTCACCAGCGGCGCATCGATGTCCTTGCGTGTCGGCCATAGCGACTGAGCGCCAAATACGGGTGTACCGCGCCGCCGCGCGAGCATGAAGCCGATGCTCGCGACCGCAACCGCGCCAGCCATCACGAAGGCCAGCGTCGCGTCCCATGCGCCGAAGATGTCGAGAAAGCCGAGCACCTTTTCCGTCTGCGTCATGCCGGAGATCAGAAGACCCGCGCCGAAAATCAATCCGCAGGCGAAACTGGCAAAAAGGATCATGGGTCAGCCTCCAATCACATCACGCGCGATGGCGACAGTCGCGATTGCCGCCGCCATGAAGATCGCGGTGGCGATCAGCGAACGCGCCGAAAACCGTGCGATACCGCAGACGCCATGGCCCGACGTGCATCCGCCGCCCATGCGGCTACCGATCCCAACCAGCATGCCCGCGATTACAATCATGATCATGCTGGCGGGCATTGTCGGCGAGGGGAGTGCCGCGCCCGAGAAGAACGATGCCAGCAGCGGCGCGGCGATCAGGCCTGCGATGAAGGCGACGCGCCAGCCGCGATCGCTGGCGTTGGGCGCGAGAAGTCCGCCGAAGATTCCGCTGATACCGGCGATGCGCCCCATCAGCAGCATCAGCAACGCTGCGCTAAGTCCGATCAGCGCACCGCCGAGAAATCCGGAAAGAGGTGTGAGGTGGTGCATCAGCGCAGCCTATCACAATGAGCGACAGGATCGTAGCCCGCGTGAAGCGCAGCGGAATAGGGGGCAATTCGGATTGCCCCCCGTCCGGATGACACTTGTTCAAAATGAGCGGTTCGTCCGCAGCCTAGATGCGCGTGCCGCGGTTGTAGGCCTCGATGAGCTGGTTGTAATCGCGCAGCAGTCTTTCCGGTGATCCCTCGATCATCCAGCCGCTTCCGGCATTTATCATCATCTTGTCGCCCTGGCTGTAAGGCGTCTTGTCGCGGATTCGGCGCATCAGTTGTTTGGCTGAGGTCAGGAAAGACTTTGCGCTGCTGGTGAACATCGAACCGATCTTCTGGCCGTCATCGGCATTCGACGTGCTTTCGAGGTCCTTGGTCGCAGCTTCGTAGTCGGTCAGCGCCTGTGTGAGGGCTGCGAGATCCGTCTTGTCGGCGTTCTGTGCGCGCAGCACGCGCTTGGCCTGGATCATCAAGGCTTCGACATGATAGCGGGTCTTGCGGCCTTCGCTGCGCTCGATCTCCGCAAGCCGCTGCAACGCGCGCCTGTCATTGATGGTTTCCACATTGCGCCGCAGGTCCTTGTCCGCTTTTGCAAAGGCATCCCACGCAGCGACGAGCCGGGGATGCATCGCCTTCCCCTTGGCCATCTTGTCGTCCTTGTAGTTTTCCTGGGTGTAGTAGTCGTCCGCTTCCTTCAGCAGCGGTTCGAGTTTGCTGACGGCGTCGGCATAAGCGGACCCTGCGGCTTCCAGTTCAGCGTCGCGCGGCTCCAGCGTGTTGGCCTGCTCGACATTCTTGCGGCAGTCCGACGTGTCATAGATCGTATAAGTGCCGTAGATGATCCGCTCTTTTCCGGTCGGTCCGCTCTGGTTGGCCCAGCTGAAATAGCGGCTGCGCGAACTGTAGGACCGCTCGGACAGGCGGTTGATGCAGCCGACATAGGCATTCATCTTCGCGGTGAGCGTTGCTTCGGGGTTGGGAGCAGGCGGCTGCGCTTGTGCGGATGCCTGCGGCGCGGCAAGCGCCACCGCGCAGGCAAAGAGGATGTGTGTGGAAGCGGATATCTTGCCCATGGTGCTGCTGTCCCTCTTAAACTCAATACTATGTCGGACGGATAGGCCATGCGGTTCGATGATCGCCGCAAGATTCATGAGGCTGGAACTGTCTCCAACCTCACATCTTACCTCTTGTCCTTCTTCCGCTTTTTCTTGTCCTTCTTGCCGTGATGGTCGCCATCATCGTCGTGCTCGCTTTCTTCGAGGGCAGCGAGTTCGGCGGCATGACGTTCGGCAGCTTCATGCTCCTCGCGTTCCGTAGCTTCGCGTGCGCGCCTGGCGCGATGCTCTTCATAGGCATCGAAGATCGTCTCCAGCCACGGCAAAATTTCCTCGAACGAGGGCAGGCGGCCGGGAGGGCCTTGTTCACCGCGTGGACCTTGTCCGCCGACGGGACCCTGCTTGCCCTGCGGGCCTTCCGCGCCGCGCGGACCCTGAACGCCCGGTTTTCCATCCGCGCCAGTCTTGCCGGGAACGCCTGCCTTGCCTTGCGGTCCGGCTTTTCCCTGCGGTCCCGCTTTGCCTTGAGCGCCGGCCTTGCCGGGGACACCTGCCTTGCCGCGCGGGCCTTCAGGGCCGGGACGGCCGGGATGACCTTGCGGGCCGGGATGTCCGGGCTTGCCCTGTGGTCCCTGCGGCCCTGACCGCGTCGTATCTTTCGCCACCTGATGCACTCCATGATTCTGCGTTGCGCATTTTTTAGCAGCGTTTGGACGACGGCTTCAATTCCGTGATTGTGACAGTGCAGCACCGGATATCACGCGCGCACAAAAAAGGCCGGGATGATCCCGGCCTTTCTGCTTGTCATATAAGAGGATGAAGGCGTGTGCCCGACATGCCTCGTTGTTCTTCTTCACGGCGTCCGAAAAGCGAAACGTCTGAATGACGGAATTCTTTCTGCTGTCTCACTCTGAACGCTGTGTTGGTGTCTTCGCATTGGAACGGCCCGGCGGCGATCGCCAAAACAGGTTTTTAAAGGTCGAAATCCACGAGACGGGATCGAGCACAATATCCGCGATCGCTATTCCGACTGGCCGGTGATCCGGGCCTTTATCAAGCGCGGACAGAGGAACAGTTGGCTGGTTGAGAGTCAGCACTGTGTAGCCGTCGGCCTTCAACGGAATTTCCGCAACAATGCGCGACGTTTCGTCCGGCTGCGTTTCAAGATGAAATCGGATTTGCCTTTGATCGACATGGAGCGCCAAGCCGGGCTGGATCGGACTGAGGACCTCCAGTTCAATCCGCGCCCGGCGGCCGGTATAGGGGATCAGGATTTTCGGCTTTGGATTGGGGCCTGACCACCGGTACTGCTTCTCTCCACGTTGTTCGAGCCCATACCAGTCCATCGCCCGTGCCTCATCGGTCTGCCTGACGATGGTGCGCCCTTGCAATGGCAGAAGCTGCGGCCGCAAAAGACCTCTGTTCTCGCGATTTTTTTCGAACAGAAATCCGGGCTTATGTAATTCTCCGTAGTTTTCCGGAAGCGCCCACATGAAAGTTCCGGTGCGCTTTGCTGCGTCCACGATATGCGCCGTATCCGCCGCATCGCCGTTGATGAGCGCGTCCAGCATGTCTCGCTGCTCATCGCTCACGACTCGCAGATAAGACAGATAGCGATGACCGGCCGCGAACTTGTGGGTCGTGATGGCGCCCGTGGAGACGAATTTCATGCCCGCACTGGTCCCGCGCCACATAAAGTCATGGTCGACAGCTCTCGTGGTCGAACGCGGATCGCCCCACGATCCAATTCGCTCGGTGACATCGCGTCGATGCGCGATGCAACTCGGCGGGAAAAAATACCTGGAAGCTGATGCGGGATCATCGAACAGTCCAAGGACGTGGTAGACGCCCGTGCCCGGCGGCGTATGCATGACGCAGCCGGATATGATGAAGTCCGCATTCTTGTCCCGGACATGGACCGCGTATATTTTCGACAGGTGGTCGGGCGTCCAGATGTCGTCGTGGCCGATATAGGCGATCCAGTCGCCACGCGAGACGCGAATGCCCTCGTTATTGGGAAAAGCCTGGCTTCCCGTGTTTTTCTGAAGATTGTGCCAGGCGATCCGCTTGTCGGAGAACGACCGCACAACGGATTCCGTTTCATCCTCGCAGGCGTCTCCGACGACGAGGAGTTCGAAGTCGTCGAAGTCCTGCTGTAGTACGGACTCTATCGTGGGAGTGATATGCCGGCCGCGGCCATAAGTCGCCAGAACGATTGAGAAGACCGGCTTCTCAGTCATTGAAGCTGAACGGAATGCGCGGATCGTTTGGAGCGATCCGTGATTTATCCGGATGCTGCGGATCGTAGACGTGGGTGGGCAGATTGACGAACGTGGAATCCGTGCTGCCGATGTTCTTCACGCCATGAACGACGAAAGGCGGAATCCGGAGCAAGGTTGGGTTGTCCTCGCCGAGAATCAGGACCGAGAGCTTGTTGAAGGTTGGGCTTTCCGGGCGGATGTCGTAGAGAGCGATCTGAAAGCGTCCCTGGGTATAGGCAAGCCGGTCATGCTGATGACGGTGATAGACCCACGCGCGAACCGAACCGGCTTTTGCCTCCACGAGATAGACGTGCACGATCGGTTCGATGGCGCCATCCCGCGTCGTCAGAAGCTCGATCAAGCCTCCGCGGCTATCGGTGCGGCGCGCAAGCGGCGTAATGACCACCCCATCGATCATGTCATCGAGCGTTTCAGGATGCGCGGGTGTCAATTGAAAAGGGGCGTCCGCTTTGAAGTCGTCAGGCTTGAGCATTGGGCCTCGAGAATTGAAAGACTATTTATTTAATTGTTCCGCCGCGGCGGTCGCGCGATGTGCCATATATACGACGCCACAATGAGCGTCATTGTCTAATTTGTCTCATCGTATGCAAAGAGGACATGCCGGAGTATTATATTACGCAGGATAAAAGAACGGCGCCGGATGTTCCGGCGCCGTTGCTGTTCGTGGTGCCTGTAGTGCGGCTGCTTAGAACGCCTTGTTGCTTTCCTTCACGGCTTCCGCCTCGACATACACCTGCCCGCCCATCTTGACGAACTTCTCGCTCATTTGCGCCATGCCGTCCTCGATCACGCCGGAGATCGACATGCCGACGCCCGGCAGCTTGCCGTCGAGATTGAGCGCGGCCTTCTCGTTGTCGCCGAGCGTCGCCGCATAGTCGCGCACATCCTGCGTGATTTTCATCGAGCAGAATTTCGGTCCGCACATCGAGCAGAAATGCGCGACCTTGTGCGCTTCCTTCGGCAGCGTTTCGTCGTGATAGCTACGCGCGGTATCCGGATCGAGGCCGAGGTTGAACTGGTCCTCCCAGCGGAAATCGAAGCGCGCGCGGCTCAATGCGTCGTCGCGCAATTGCGCCGCCGGATGACCCTTGGCGAGATCGGAAGCATGCGCCGCGATCTTGTAGGTGATGACGCCGACTTTGACGTCATCGCGGTTCGGTAGGCCGAGATGCTCCTTCGGCGTGACATAGCAGAGCATCGCGCAGCCGAACCACCCGATCATCGCAGCTCCGATGCCCGAGGTGATGTGATCGTAACCCGGCGCGATGTCCGTGGTCAGCGGCCCAAGCGTATAGAACGGAGCTTCGCCGCACTCCTTGAGCTGCTTGTCCATGTTGATCTTGATCTTGTGCATCGGCACGTGGCCGGGGCCCTCGATCATGACCTGGCAGCCCTTGTCCCACGCGATCTTCGTGAGCTCGCCGAGCGTCTCGAGTTCGGCGAACTGGGCGCGGTCGTTGGCGTCTGCGATCGAGCCGGGACGCAGGCCGTCGCCGAGCGAGAACGACACATCATACTTGCGCATGAGGTCGCAGATCTCGTCGAAATGGGTGTAGAGGAAGCTCTCCTTGTGATGCGCGAGGCACCACTTCGCCATGATCGAGCCGCCGCGCGACACGATGCCGGTGACGCGGCTCGCAGTAAGGTGGATGTAGGCGAGGCGCACGCCGGCGTGGATGGTGAAGTAGTCGACGCCCTGTTCGCACTGCTCGATCAGCGTGTCCTTATAAAGCTCCCAAGTCAGCTTGACCGGATCGCCGTCGCACTTCTCCAGCGCCTGATATATCGGCACGGTGCCGATCGGAATCGGCGCGTTGCGCAAAATCCATTCGCGCGTGGTGTGGATGTTGCGGCCGGTGGAGAGGTCCATCACCGTGTCGGCGCCCCAGCGGATCGCCCACACCATCTTGTCGACTTCTTCCTCGACCGACGACGTCACGGCGCTGTTGCCGATGTTGGCGTTGATCTTGGTCAGGAAGTTGCGGCCGATGATCATCGGCTCCAGTTCGGCATGGTTGATGTTGCAGGGGATGATCGCGCGGCCGCGTGCGATCTCACTGCGCACGAACTCCGGCGTGATGAACGCAGGCACGTCCGCGCCGAAGGACTCGCCGTCCTTGAGTGCGGCTTCCGCGCGCTCCAGCTGCTGCTTGCGCCCGAGGTTCTCGCGCGCC
>CAZQMD010000029.1:0-29734 GCA_964594185.1 uncultured Afipia sp.
ATTCACGGCGCGTATGCTTTGCCGAAACTGCGGCAGCAGGCCCACCAAAACAAGAAGCGCCGCGGTTGCCGCAGCATAGGCGATCACGCCTCCGGCAATGACGTTCTTGACCGGCGTACTTTCAAAGGCGGCCCGCACCAGCAATGGCGCGACGCCATACGCTGCTGCTGCGCCAAGACCACACAATACGCCAGGCAAATAGCGCGGCCTGAATTGCGGCTTCGCGACCGTTGCAACCGTCGCCGGCTCTGCTTCAAGGTCCGCTTTGGGCGTTGCCGGTTTGTGCAACTGGGTTCCGAACGATCCCCCAAGCATAAGGACTGTTCCGAACGCCTGAAGGACAGTGAACTCTTCCCTGAGCAGGACCACCGCCAGCAGCATTGTCACAACGACCTGGAGCTGAATGATGGGGGCGGAAATGTTCACGCCGACGAGTCTGTTGGCCTCGTAGTTGAAGTAGCGGCCGATCAGAAACTGCAAAATCCCCTGAGCGCCGAGCCAGCTCGCTGCGGCAAAAGGAAACGACCGTATCTCCGAAATTTGCCCCGTAACGATGGCCATGGCCAGAAAGCACAAGCCGCCCAGCGGTACGGTCAGGGCAATCGCCTGCCCGGCCGTGCCGGTGAGAACGCCGCGCCTCATCGCAGCATTGTTCATGGCGAATGTCAGCGCCGCTAGCGTGGCGTAGATAGCTCCAAGCATGGATGGACTTTTCGAAGTGAGATGAAGACGTTTTACGTCTCTCTTTTGCGGCTCGACGCGGGACTATGAGTTGTTTCTGACCGATCGCGCAACGTTCCGCACCTGCTTTTCCCTCATGTGATCGGATGATTTCTGCATACCTGTGCGACCGGGCCGCGACCCGAACGGTATCAAGCGCGAAGGGCCGGCACCTGACGATGCCGACCCTGTGATGTCAGGCAAAACCGCTACGCATCTATTCCGGGGGAATGTTGGCCTTCTTCACAACCGCAGCCCAACGTTCGATTTCACTGTCCACGAAGGCGCGGAATTCATCCCCGTAAAGATTGCCGGCTTCGACGCCCATTTCAGCAAGCTTCTGCTTGGTTTCTGCGGATTCGTTGACCTCCTTCATCGCCGCCACGAGCCTTTGATAGATCGGCGAATTGTTCGCTTGCGGCATATAAAGGCCGAACCACGCCTGAACGTTGAAGCCCTTGACACCGGATTCGTCGAGTGTCGGGACGTCCGGAAGCAGTGGCGACCGTTTCAGGCCGGTAAGGGCAAGAACGCGCACGAGACCTCCCTTGGAAGCATTCACCACCGTCGGCAGCGAGTCGAAGATCATTGGAATATGTCCGCCGATCAGATCGTTCATGGCAGGTCCGTTTCCCTTGTAGGGGATATGGACGATATCGACGCCGGCCATCTGCTTGAACAGTTCACCTGACAGATGATTGGCGCTCCCCGTCCCGGCCGATCCGAACGAATACTTTCCCGGATTCTTTTTAAGAATCTCGATCAACTCGGCGATGTTATTGGCCGGAAAGTTTTTGGTCACTAGAATCGCATTGGGTGCTTGCGCAACCAGCGCGATCGGCGAGAGATCCTTTTTCGTGTCATACGGAATGCTTTTATACAGGCTCGGTGTGATCACATGATGCGTCGCCGTCAGCAGCAGCACCGCACCATCCGGGGGCGAACGCACCACCGGTTCAGTACCGATGATGCCGGACGCGCCCGGCTTGTTTTCTATGTATGTCGTAACCCCGAGTTTATCTCCAAGAACCTTTCCCACTACACGCGCGAGCACATCCGTCGGACCGCCGGCTGAGAACGGCACGATAATCCGGATCGAGTTGCCCGGAATTTCGGGCGTCGAACTCCGCGCTTCCCCCGAAGCAAAGAGCATGATCGCTGTGATCGCCATCAAAACGATTCGCATTTTTCCCCCTTGAATTATGTTTTTTGTTTTGGTGATTTTGCCTTGAACTATCCCGCCGGTTTGAGCTTCTTCACCGGCGTTGGATCCAGGTTGAACAGACGAGCAGCGTTCAGTCCCAGAATGTTGCGTTTGGCCTGCTCTGTCAGGAAGTTCAGATCGCAAATCTCCTGAGGCAGATCGAAGTCGAAATGCGGCCAGTCCGAAGCAAACATAAGCTGCGTATCCGCCTTGATCATTTCAAAGGTGTTCTGAAGCGCTTTCGGATGCGACGTTTCCATGGGCTGGGTCGTATACCAGCAGTTGGTGTTCATGTACTCGCTCGGCATCCGCTTGAGCTGCGGCGCTTCCGACGGGCGCATCAGATACTGATCGTCGAGACGCTGCATCAGGAATGGCACCCAGGCGAGACCGCTCTCCACCCACATCGTTTTGAGTTTGGGGAAGCGCTCCGGAATTCCGTTCAGAATCCAGTTCGTCATGTGCACCATGTTGCACCAGGCGAAACCAAGAGCGTGCATGCCCAGAAAGCGGTTCACGGTTGCCAGCGATGGGTCCTGCCAGTGATAGCCCGCATGGAATGCGATCGGCTTCCCGGTCTCTTCAATCATCGAATAGAGACGCATGTAGTCGTTATGATGCACCGGCTTGTACCGCGTACTGGTCACGCAGAATCCGATGACGCCCTTCTGGTCGCCGAACTCCTGAACGGCGCGTTCCGCTTCCTTCGGCGTATTGAAGGGCAGATAGATAAGGGTCTTGATACGATCTTCAGCGGACAGAATTCTATCGGCCATCCAGCGGTTGTAAGCCCGCCCCAGCCAGACCTCCATTTCAGTCTGCGGATGCATACCGAGAAACAGCATCGGCGTCGGAAACACGACCATGTTATCGACGCCAAGCGAATCCATCGCACGGCGCGTCAATGTCACGTCGCGGTGAACGTCGGTTTCCGTGACTGTCTCACGCTGGTCATCCTGATGCGGAATACGCCCGCCGACGGACTGATAACGAAGACCTAGATCGCCGTTCAGACCATAAGGCGGCGCACCGATACGTTCCATCTGATATCGCATCGCATTATCGCGGATGACAGGATCCTCGATATACGTCACCACCTCTTTCCAGGAGACGCTCTCGACATGGTGCGCGTCGATGTCGACGACGAACCAGTCCTCAAGCCCCCGCTTGATGGCATTCTTCTTCGCCAGCGCCAGCACATCCCGCGTGTCGGTATAGACATCGATCTGCTGAGTTTTGGCGTATTCAGGGCCGAATGTTTCCCGCTTGTTCATTGCGATTATCCTTGAACGTAAGTGTCTTCATCGGGGCGGCGGCGATACCACAACGCCAGCTCCATCGGACTGAGGTGAAGTGCCCGCAGCATCTCCGCGACCGCCGAGAGCAACTCGGTGGGGGTCATCTCGCTGTCGCGCTCACCGGCGATGGGCTTGAAAGTTCGCTCCTCGCCGTCGGACTTTGCGACATACAGGCGGATCGCTGCTGTCAGAATGTTTGCAACGGATTCATCCGAGACCCGGCTCGCCTGCCCGCTCTCGACAAGTTCTCGCGATGCCTGCAACAGATTCGGCGCGATGGAATCGATCCAGGCGTATTGGTCGTTTCGGCGGTCTTCACTGGAGGACGACATAGATGTCTCCATCGCGGATGGTGAGATCGGCTTTACGCAGACGAACGCTCGAATTGCCCTGATGCGCGCCGGTCCTGATGCTGAACTCGTAGCCGTGCCACGGGCACACGATATTGATTTCGCTCTCGTCGTACTCCATCGAGCGAACGGTGCGATCATCCGCCACGGGTTCAAGCACGCGTTTCATCATGCGCCCCTGACAGACGGGTCCCGCGCGATGGGCACACCGGTTGTGCCATGCAAAGAATTCATCGCCGATCCTGAAAACGCCGACCTCTTTGTCGCCGCACACGATCACCTTGCGATCACCGTCGGCATAATCCGTCACTCTTCCAGCGTTGTATTCCGGCATTCATCCTCTCCGTCAGCGGCCCGGCGCCTTGAAGCTCCGAAACCATGCGCTGTGCGATGCCGAACGGCGTCGCCAATCAGTTTGTATTCATTCCAAACTGACCCGGACGGGCAATAACCCGTTTTATAAGGCGTGATACGTCGGCGGTATCACGCGCGCAGCAAATTGCTGCGCTGCAATTGCGCCGATGAAAAATCACTGAAAATCAAGGAAAAAACGACGTCAGAACGATCGCGCTCAATACACAATTACACGCTCTTCTGAGCGCGAAAGAGCCGGGCCGATCGCGCCCGGCACAGGCGCGTTGTTATAGGTAAATAAGCGGCGAAGCGCGTGACAGATATCTCGCGCTTCGCCGCTCTCATTCGCAGCAAGGCGCTACAACTACGATGCAGGGCTTCCTTGAGAAACAAACTTGGTGGCCAGATAGGCTTCGACCGCCTCCAATCCACCTTCGGAGCCGTAGCCCGAATCCTTGACGCCACCGAACGGCAATTCAGGCAAAGCCAGACCATAATGATTGATCGAGAGCATTCCGCTTTCGATTCCAGCCGCCAGTGCAGTCGAGGTCTTCACCGAACGCGTATAAGCGTAAGATGCGAGGCCATATGGAAGACGGTTGGCTTCGGTCATGACTTCATCGAAATCCTTGAACCGAGACATCAGGGCAACGGGTCCAAACGGCTCCTCGTTCATGGCGCGCGCGGATCGCGGCACATCGACAAGCACAGTCGGCTCGAAGAAGAAGCCCTTATTCTGGCTCCGCGTGCCGCCAGTCAGCGCCTTGGCGCCGTTCTTGAGCGCATCGTCGACCAAAGCGCCAATGGCTGCCTGACGGCGGTCGTTTGCCAGCGGCCCGATCGTCACTCCCTCGTCCAGGCCGTTACCCACCTTGAGTGCCTTGGTCCTGGCGACAAACTCGTCGACAAATTGATCGTAAACACCGTCCTGAATCAGGAACCGTGTCGGCGCGATGCAAACCTGACCGGCATTGCGATACTTGC
This sequence comes from uncultured Afipia sp., assembly GCA_964594185.1. GTDB lineage: Bacteria > Pseudomonadota > Alphaproteobacteria > Rhizobiales > Xanthobacteraceae > Afipia. The sequence goes on from CAZQMD010000029.1 coordinate 4,911, forward strand.
TGCCTGCCAGAACGGTCGCCGCATACTTGACGTCGGCATCGTCGAACACGATCGCCGGCGCATGCCCCCCGAGTTCCATGGTTACACGCTTCATGTGCGCGCCGGCCATCGACGCAAGTTGCTTGCCGACGGGTGTCGATCCGGTGAACGAAATCTTGCGGATGACTGGATGCGAAATCAGATATTCGGAAATTTCCGACGGCACACCGTAAACCAGATTAACGACACCTTTTGGGAGTCCGGCATCGGCCAAAGCCCGGATGAGCTCTGCCGGCGAAGCCGGTGTTTCTTCCGGCGGCTTGATCACCACTGAACAGCCCGCAGACAGTGCCGCGCCCAGCTTGCGGACGGCCTGGCTCATCGGAAAATTCCACGGCGTAAACGCCGCAACCGGTCCAACCGGTTCCTTCATGACCAGATTGTAGATTCCCTCGCCGCGCGCCGGGATCATGCGCCCATACGTGCGGCGGCCTTCTTCCGCGAACCAATCAAGAAAGTCTGCGCAGCCGAGAATTTCGACTTTTGCTTCGGCAAACGGCTTTCCCTGTTCGAGGGTCATCATGGTCGCTATTGAACCGGCGCGTTGGCGTAGCAGCTCGCCGGCCTTGCGGAGAATCCCGGATCGATCGAGCGGTGAGGTTTTGCGCCAGATCTGAAAGCCCCGCGCGGCGGCGTTTACCGCGAGTTCAAGATCCTTCCGCTGCGCGTGGGCAACCTCGCCGATCTGTTCTTCCGTCGCCGGATTAATGACCGGGATGGTCTTGCCGGAGAGGCTATCGCACCAATCGCCATCAATGAAGAGCTGAACCTTGGACATGTCACATGCTTTCCTGCGCTAGAGTTCAATGCATCACTGAGCCGCCATCGACGACAATCGTCTGGCCGGTCACGAAATTACTGTCGTCAGAGGCGAGAAAAAGCAGTGCACCGATCAGATCATTCGGTCTGGACTCTCGCTGCAGCGCTCTCGACGATACGATAGAAGCCGCTGCATTCTGCCAGTCCTGATGCGCCTGAACATTGGGACTCATTACGAGACCGGGCGCAATTGCATTGACGCAGATGCTCTTCGGTCCCAGCTCCCGTGCAATTGCGCGCGTCAGTGCAATCACAGCACCCTTTGAAGTCACATAGTGCAAGAGGTACGGACTTCCCTTGAATGCCGTCCCGGAAGAAATGTTGATTATCTTCGCACCTTCAGTCATCGCCGGTGTAGCAGCCATGATGGCCTGCCAGACGCCCCGGACGTTCACTGCCATGACCTTGTCCCACTCCTCGGTCGATATCTCAGAATACGGCTTCATTTTCAAAGATCCGAACATCCCGGCATTATTGACGAGGATATTCAGCTCGCCAAATGCCTGTGTCGTTTGTGCGATCATGGCATCGAGAGATTTCTGATCCGATACGTCTGCAACGACGCCGATAGCCTCGCCTCCACAGGAGGTAATCTCCGCAACCGTATCGTTCGGCATAACGATGTCTGAAACGCAGACACGCGCGCCAGCCTCTGCGAGCGCAACCGCGTACGTCCGACCAATGCCTTGAGCAGCGCCCGTAACCAGCGCAACCTTGCCTTGTAGCCTTTTGAATGGAGCCGTCATCTTTTCTTCCTGTTTGCGCCAGCTATACCGCGATCGCTTTGAACAGCCGCTCGCGATCGGCCTCTGAATTGCTACTTCCCGCCTCAACGATCCTGCCGCGTTCGATCACGCAAAATCGCTGCGTCAAGGAAAGCGCCTTATGTACGTTCTGCTCGACGAGCAAAACGGATGCTCCTTCGCTTTGCAGGTCGCGGATCATGGCAAAGACTTCTTCGACGATCATGGGAGCCAGCCCCTCGGAAGGCTCATCGATCAACACCAGCTTTGGCTGTCCGAGCATCACGCGCGCCATTGCAAGCATCTGCTGCTCGCCACCCGAAAGCGTCGTAGCTGATTGCTTTCTTCGCTCGGACAAGCGCGGCAGGCGCGTGTATATCCGATCCAGAGCCACGCGCTCTTCTGCAGCGGTTCGTCCCGCAACTTGCGACAGAGCGATTTCCAGATTTTCGGAGACCGTCAGCCCCGGAAATATTCGACGATCTTCCGGAACGATGCCGACGCCGAAGCGACAGATCTTGTCGGGAGATATTCCGTTTATCTGCCTGCCGGCCATCGCAATGGATCCGCGCGTTGGCGTTACCCATCCGGCGATCGCTTTCAGAAGTGTTGTTTTGCCAACTCCGTTTCTTCCAAAGATACCGACTATCTCGCCTTGGCCAACTTCAAGGCTGATGCCCTGAATGATGTGACTTGTCCCATAATGGGTGTGAAGATCATCAATCCTAAGCATCATGCCGATCCAAAATAGGCAGCCTGCACAGCGGGGTCCTGGCGCACGGCAGCAGGCGGTCCTTCAGCCAATTTCCGTCCCTGATGCATCACCACAATGCTGTCGGAAATATCCATCACGAGGCCGACGTCATGCTCAATGAGAAGGACCGTCACTGAATTCGCCAGCCCGCGGATCAGTTCTTTTGTGTCTTCCGTGTCGCCGTGGCTCATACCTTGAGTTGGCTCATCGAGCATCAGAACCTTCGGCTCCGATGCCAGGCAGACTGCAATCTCGAGCCGACGCTGCTCACCATGTGACAGCGAACCGGCAAGTTCGTCAGCCTTTGCCTTCAACGTGAACCGGCCCAGCAATTCGTCAACCTTCGAAGCGGCGCGAGCGCTTCGCTTCATCGGCAACCACGAATGGCTCACTGGCTCAAGGTACTGAGCGGCAAGCCTCAGATTTTCTCTTACAGTCAGGTCAAAAAAGAGATTCGTGATCTGAAACGATCGTGACAATCCGCGCGCCTTGATCTGCGCTGCCGACTTTCCTGTTATGACAAAATCATCGATCAGGACGCGCCCGCTTCGCGGACGTAGCGCTCCGCTAATCAGATTGAAGAGCGTTGATTTTCCTGCACCGTTGGGACCAATCACCGTTTTGACCTGATTGCGGCCGACATCGAACGACACGTCCGCAACAGCCTTCAGGCCTCCAAAGGAAATGCCGAGCCCTTCGATCTTCATAATTGGGGGGTTATTCATTTTGCCTCCCCCGGAAGTGAAACGGTTGAAGGAGCCTGAGTGGTCTGCTGCGCGTCACGCGAACGCTTGAGAAAGAAGGGAATGATCATGCCCATGAGACCACGTGGGAAAAACAGAATCGAGCACATGAACAGCGCACCGATGACGATGAGATGATGCTCGGTCCAGCTTCCGATGATGCTCTTGATCACCACCAGCAAGATGCTGCCGTACAGTGCACCCACAAGGGTGCCGGCGCCTCCGAGCAGCACCGCAACCACAGCATTGCTGGACATGGAAAACGACATCAGCTCCGGGGATACGAATCCGCGCAACATCGGATAAAGTGCGCCTGACAGACCTGCCACGACGCCCGCGAGAACATATGCGGTCATCCTCGCACGCCAGACCGAGTACCCAAGAAAAGGCACGCGTTTCTCGTTTGAACAAAGCGCTATCAAAACGCGCCCGAACGGCGTCTCCAGCAGATAGGCAAGTGCGCCGTACAGAACCACGATGAACGCAAGAACGACCAGAAAGAATGCCATCGGGTCAGCCGCTGAAACCGACCAATTGCCGATACCGATCTCGATGACGGGTATTCCGATGATTCCATCGGAAGCGCCCAGCTCTCGCGTATTGTAAATCACCTTGCCGACGACCTGAGACAGACCGAGCGTGATCAGGGTGAAGTAAACCGCGCGAACGCGGTTGGCTATCAAGCCGCCAATAAAAGCCGATATCAGCGACGCTCCCCCTGCTGCCGACACGGCCAGCCAGAAAGACGGCGTCTGGAGCAACACCAGAGCTGAAACATAAGCCCCAACACCGAAATAAAGGGCCTGCCCCAGCGATAGCGCGCCGGTGTAGCCGAGAAGCAGATCCACCGACAGCGCAAGTCCTGAAAAGATCAGGGCTTCGGTTCCAAGCCTGAGATAGAAAGAGTTGCCGGATGCTGCTCCGATCGCGGCAACGATCAATGCACAGATACAGAACAACAGAAGAAAACCATGACTGATGCGTATGGATCGGGACTGCTGGTCATGCATGACCCAATCTCCCGAAAAGGCCTTGCGGACGGAACATCAGGAACGCGACCATGGTGCTGAAGACGATGGGATCGGTCCACACCGGCGATATGACGAGGCTGGCAAGAGCTTGAACCTGCGTCAGGACGAGACCCGCGATTACCGCGCCGATAATCGATCCCATGCCGCCGACGATCACGACCGAAAAAGCCAGCAAGATGAAGTCCCGTCCCATTGTCGGGAAGACGGAGTACAATGGCGCCAGCAGAACTCCGGCGAGGCCGGCGAGAGAAACGCCGACCGCGAACGTGCCGGCATAAACCCAGTCCACCGGGATACCCAGCGACGAAGTCATCGACCTGTCGTAGGCAGCTGCACGAACCATTGCACCCAAGCGGGTTCGGTAGGTGACAAAAGCAACGACGCAGATAACCGCGGTCCCGAACAGGATAAGCAGGATTCGGTAATTTGGAATCAGAACGCCGAATAGCTCCGATGCACCTGATATGGGGGCCTCAAGCCTGTGCGTGTTGGGGCCGAAGACCAGGCGCAAAACATCTTCAAGAATGAGCGACAGACCAAGCGTGACCAGCAGGGTCGCAACATGCCTGTCCTTGCTGTTGAAAACCCGCTTGATCAAAACCCGCTCAGCCAGAACGCCCAAAGGCGCCATGAGCAAAGGCACCAGTGCGAGCACCACCCAGAAATTCAAGCCGAAGGCACTGAGCGAAACAGCGCCGAATGCTCCAATGGCGTAGAACTCGCCGTGGCTCATGTTGATGACGTCTAGAAGACCAAATATGATGGTCAAACCCAACGCAACAAGAATAACGGCCATGCCTAACGCAAGGCCGTTGATCACTTGAGGCATCAGAACAAACTGGATGTAATCGCTCAGTTCCATGAATTTCCCCCGCTTCGTGACACGGCACGCAGAGCACGCGCCGTGTCCTACGCATTAGAAGCGCTTGCAGGCGTCCGGGCCGATTGCATCATCGGCCTTGACTGCGCCGACGATATCAAACTGACCGCTCTTGATTTTCACGATGTACATCGGAAGCAGCGTCTGATTGTCACCGGCGCGAATGGTTCGCTGACCGGACGGTGTCGACCACGACAATCCGCGAAGTGCATCGCGAACCTTGTCCGTTTCAACGCTTCCTGCCTTCTCGACGGCGGCCTTGTACGCGTAAACAAGGCTGTAGGAATCCGCCGCGAAGAGATCCGGATCTGCCTTGAACCTGGCGCGGTAGACGTCAACGAACTTCTTGTTCTCCGGCGTATCAATCTTGGGGGAATATGCCGTACCGGTGATGTATCCTTCTGCTGCCTTCCCGACCGCGGCGATATTCTGGGACGTGATCGTTCCGGAAGAGCCGACAATGCTCGCCGATCGGAGGATGCCAAATTCATCGAGCTGCGTTAGAAGTCTGACGGTGTCATTGCCTGCGACCGAGGTGTAGATCGTATCCGGGCGCCCCGCTCTTACTTGGCCGAGATACTGCGAGTAGTCCTTGGAGTCCAAGGGCGCGAAGACCTCCCCGACAACGGCAACCTTGTTTCGATCTGCCCCAGCCTTGAAGGCAGCAACGCTCGATCGGCCCATCTCATAGTCCGGTCCGATTGCAAACACTTTGGCATTGGGCTTTTCTTTGCCGAGCCAGCTTGTCAATGCAAACGACTGCTGTTCGGCGCGCGCGTTAAAGCGGAACATGTTCGGGGAACATTTGTCACCCGTGATGGAATCCGCAAACGAAACTGTTGTTGAAGCCAGCTTTCCATTGCGTTCGGCGAGCTGACCGACAGCAAGCGTCGACCCCGAATTGACCATACCTGTCAGGAAATCGACCTTTTCTACCTGAAACAGACGTTCCGCCTTCTGAACAGCAACAGACGGATTCGCTTCCTCGTCTTCAAAGATAAGGCTGATCGGTCTCCTGTTAATTCCTCCAGCCGCATTGATCTCCTCAACGGCAAGCTCCAATCCCCAGCGAACAGGCTGGCCGACTGCAGCGTAGGTGCCGGACAGCGGCGTCACCACACCGATCTTGATCGGCGTCACGGCACCGACCTTCGCTGACTCCTGAGCAAAGCTCTGCCCAACAGGCACAGCAGCCGTTAGCGCAGCAACTGCGATTGCATACTTGATATTTTCCATGTTTCTCTCCCTGATTTTCGTTTTAATGCGACTTGCGTTGAGTTAGACCGAGCCAAACCTCCTGCGCTCCACGCAAGGTTTCGATGTTTTGTTGATCGATTTTGGAGCATTGATGTGAAGAAAAATATTCGCCGAGGCGCTGCCAGCTTGGACGGTCGTCAAATCCTCGACCTCGAACGGCACATCCCCTACTTCTTCACCTACATCTCGAACAGACTCTCGCGGGGAGCGTCCGATACCTACAGGACACACTTCGGCGTTGGCATCACCGAGTGGCGCGTCATGGGTGTCCTCGCTGGCCTTCCAAACATCAGCGCAAACCAGATCATCAACGCCATCGGTCTCGACAAAGGCGCGGTGAGCCGCAGCCTTGATGTTCTCGACAAACAAGGGTTGACCGCGAGCACGCCGGATCCGAACGACAACCGCTCGCGGCTCATTAAGCTGTCCCGCGCAGGTCAAGCGCTCCATGACAAGGTGATTGAAGCCGCACTCGAGCGCGAGGAGCGGCTTCTTTCCACTCTTACCCCCGACGAGGTCGAAACATTGATCGTTTGCCTGCGCAAAATGCGGGCGATCGTGCCCCACGTAAACGCGTTCACTCCCGCGCGCGGAAAAAAGATCGCGGCCAAGTGAACCGCCAGCACTCCGCTCATAAAGGTTATTTTCGACGCCAAGTGCGATCATTGAACGACCTCAGGCTCGCGTGAACGAACATCGGCCTCTATCGCCTTCATATCGAATTTGGCGCCAACGACACTTTCAATCGGGATTGCCGAGCTGAGTTTCAGCAAACGGCGTCCGGCCATATGGTCGGCTGGACGATTGATGGACTCGATCCCGGAAAGCTTTCCGCCGCGAAAACAAAAGACCGAAAAGCTGTGCTCGCTCGGATCTCCCGAAACAAGCATTTCATCGCAGCCGGAAACCAGTCCGACAATCTGGAGTTTTGTTTCGCCTTGATCACTCCAAAACCAAGGTGTGGCTGAGTACGGTTGTCCCCGACCGAGTAACTTGGCAGCAACCGCGCGCGCCTGATCTGTCGCGTTTTGGACTGATTCAAGTCTTATCCGTTCGCCATGGGCGGCGGGAAATGACGCGCAATCCCCAATGGCAGAAATACTCTGATCGCTTGTTGTGAGGTATTCGTCGGTGACAATCCCGTTATTGACCTGAAGCAGAGCATCCGTCGCAAGATCGACGTTCGGCGTTGCGCCAACGCCAATCAAGACAACGTCGGCCCTTATCTGCTCTCCGGAATTAAGCCGCACAGATTGAACGACACCATCACGACCCTCAATCGCCTCGACGGAGCGGCTTAGCATAAGCTCCGCCCCCGCCTCTGTGTGAAGACCCATGAAGTATTCGGACATCTGCGGACTGACGGCACGAGACATCGGACGTTTGTCGATATCGACAATCGTCGTCGCGATACCGCGCTTGCAGGCAACCGCTGCGACCTCCAGACCGATGAAACCTGCGCCAATGACGACCAGACGCTTCGCATCGCGCAGCGCGGCCCTTAATGCATCAGCCTCATCCACCGTGCGCAGGTAGAATACGCCCCGCAAGCGCTCCCCAGGAATGAGAAGACGGCGATTGCTCGCGCCCGTCGCCAGAACAATGTGATCGGCGCCAAGCTCCTGGCCACTGGACGTGGAAACAGAGTGCCGCGCGCGGTCGAGACGGAGGGCATGTTCGCCCAAGATGACTCTTATGGATCGATCATCAAAATACTTCGGCGGACGAATGGTCGGAGCAGGAAAGGTGTCGGACTGAAGCCCCGCCTTGGATAATGGCGGACGTTGATAAGGATAGTGGACTTCTCCCCCAAGGATTGTGACGTCACCAGCGAAGCCGCCATCGCGAAGTGATCCAGCAGCCTGAAGACCGGCCTGCCCCCCGCCCACAATCAACACCGATGCCGGGCTTCTCATAGCTGCCTCTCCGGAAGCCTGATCTCAAGGCCATCGAAAGAGTCCGTGACGCTCAGCTGACATCCCAGCCGGCTCTCCGAAGTCCGCTCTGCCGCAGCGGAGTCAAGCATTGCTTCTTCGACCGCACTCACGGCGGGCAACGATCGGCGTGTTTGCTCATCAACGGGAATATATACGTGGCAGGTGGCACACATGGCCGAACCGCCGCATTCTCCCACGATCCCTTCCAGGCCTGCCGCGACAGACGCATGCATGATCGTCGTTCCTACCGAAACGTTAAGTTCGTCCCGCGCCCCATCGGCGTGAATGAAGGTTATGATCGGCATCGCGTATCAAGCGTGAAATCGCACAGGCAGCGTTGCGAAGCTGCGCAAAGTGTTGTGAAGCAGACGCTCCGGCTCGCCGCGCATCTCAATTCGGGATACACGCTTCGCAAGCGCGGTGAGCAACACCTCCACTTCGAGACGCGCGATCATCTGTCCGACGCATCCGTGGATACCCGCCCCAAAGCCGACATGACCAGCAGTGCTTCGGCGGACGTCAAACGTGTCCGGGCTATCCCACTTGCGAGGATCGCGATTTGCGGCCGCAACCGAGATCAGAACCTTGCTGTCCTGAGGAATGGCCACTCCAGAGATTTCGGTATCGCACGTCGTTGTTCTAAAGAAAGTCTGGAACGGCGACTCGAAGCGCATGATTTCTTCGAACGCCTGCTTAATCTTGCCGGGATTCGCCCTGACCACATCCCATTGCTCCGGATGCTGGGCAAAACAGAAAAGAGCATTTCCGATCGCGAACGTGGTCGTATCGACACCGGCGGACAAAAAGGACCGCACGAGAAGCGCGGCATGCTCCGCGCTTATTTCGCCTGCATCCACATGCTTGTAGACTTGCGCTCCCAGACCATCACGGGTGAGGTTCTCACGCTGGCAGGCAGCTGAAATCCATGCCGTGACCTCATCGGCGTTGGCCATCGCACGATCGAACAGCGCGTTTTGCGGCCCCATCCCGTTGAAGACCATGTTGCCCCACGGCACGAGATGATGTCTGCCCTCGACCGGAACGCCGACAGCATCCGCGAATACCTTCATGGGAAACGCTTCGGAAAAATCCGCCATTCCTTCAAGATCGCCCGCCCCGACAACGCGGCTGACCAGCGCTTCCGCTTCCTTCTCGAAAGTGGCGCGCAATGCACGCAGAGCGACAGGCGACAAAATTCGGCTCACAATTGCCCTGTTGGCGGTATGCTCGGGCGGATCCGTTTCGAGCAATGCGCTTGGCTTACGCCATCCACCCATCTTTTTTTCGTTGACGATGCCGACACCCGCTCCGGAACAAAATGTTCGCCAATCGCCGAGTACGGCCTGCACTTGTTCAAATCGCGCGACGGCCCACACGCCCCACTTTTCCAACCAGACGACCGGACCCGCATCCCTTAGTTGTGCGTGAAAAGGATAGGGATCGCGAAAATACTCTGCAGAAAACGGATCGATGGCCGAGGACGCAGGTTTTTCCAATATGTCTGTCATCATCCCAGCCTCCCGTCATCTACTCTGGATTACTCGCCGCGTAACGACACGCAGCTCGTATCGCATTTGTGGATTTGGTTGCCACCTCAACTTTCTACTGTCAATACCGTTTCCGTGAACGTGAGTGACCTCCGTGGGAATTTGCATCGCACAACGCGCTGCAAAAATTGTTCACCGCAATCGAAGACATTGCGGCAGCAAATCTCCTGCCTTGCTATCGATAGATGAACACCAAACCGGCCATGCCTATTATTCGGCGAAAGCTCTCGCCACACGAAATACGCGGCGAACCGCCACATCGCCTTGCAAGAGACTTGACTTGCCTCGTCCCTAATCGCACGATCGTGCAAATAATACAAATTGTTACAGGGGAGGACGGAATTGTCACAGTGTATCAATCAGAGGAAATCGTCTCTGCTGAAACTCGCAGCGGTGATTGCAGGCAGCTTCATTGCTACGACAGCAATCGCTCAACCCCTTGAAGTCGTGAAGATCGGCTGGCCGGCCGGCTTCGCCTCCAATATGGCTCACCTGACGTTCGGCAAGGAACTGGATCTCTTCAAGGATGAGAAACTCGACTATGAGGTCGTGTCCATGCAGGGCACCTACCCTGTCATCCAGCAGATCCTCTCAGGCGGCTTCGATACTGGATATGTCGGCGTAGAAACCGTGGTCAATGCGCTGCAGCCCGGTGCAACGAAGCTGCCGCTGAAATTCGTTTTCAATTACGCGCGGCAATCGATCTGGGAAATCGTCGTCCCTGATTCAAGTCCGATCAAGAAGCTCGCCGATCTGAAGGACAAGATGATCGGTATCGCGGGTCCGACCTTTGGCAATGTTCCCGTCACCAAGGCCGCATTGGGCGTCGTCGGCATCCAGCCCAATCAATTCACGCTTTTCACGGTCGGCACCGGCGGTCCCGCATTCCGGGCGATGACGACAGGACAGGTCGATGCGCTGAATCTGTGGGACACCATGCACGCAACTCTTGAAGCCACCGGCTTCAAATTGCGCGAGATCGAACTTCCTGCCGAGTTCGAAGGAAACCCAAGTCACGGCTTTGCCGTGACGGAAGATCTTATAAAGAACAAGCCCGAATTCATTGCCCGTTTTGGCCGGGCCATTGCGAAAAGCATCGTCGCCTGCGACGCCAACCTGGAAGAATGCATCCGGTCATTCTGGCGCGCCTATCCGGCACAGAAACCGCAGGGGCCTGAGAATGAAGTGATGGCCAAAGAGATCAAGATTCTTTCGGCGCGCATGAAGAAGCTGATGTACTTCGGACCGGGAGAAAAGCCGCTGCTGGGGAGCTTTACCGACGGCGAATGGCAGGGTGTCATCAAATCCCTCAAGCTCGGCGGCGTGATTTCAGTGACCGACCTGCCAATGGACAAGCTCTATACCAACCGCTTTGTGGCCGACTTTAACAAGTTCGATCGCGCTGACGTCATCGCGCGGGCTAAAGCCGCAACCAAATAGCTACAGCAGGAATCGCCAACAACAAAGCCGCCGACAGGTTGTCGGCGGGTTTTGTTCTTGGTTGGTCGGAGCACCAGCCTCAAAGAGACCAGATTAGGCAGGCTCGAATACCGGATAATTTGAATTCCCCGCAAGCACCCATGCAAGACGGACCGGCATATCGATCTTGAGCTGCTTCGGGTCGCAGTTGACGATGTTGGTCAGAATGCGCACGCCCTCATCGAGCTCGACGCTCGCGATGACATAGGGCTTCACGTCCTTGAAGGGCGGCGGCGCCTTGTACGACAGGGAGAACGAATAGATCCGTCCCTTGCCGCTCGCTTCACGCCATTCGAGTTCGCGCGACCCGGTATAGACACTGACGGGGCGCGGATAGAACTGATACTTGCCTGACCTCGAGCAATACTGAAGCATCAGCTTTTTGTCCTTTGCTCCATCCCAGAATGGCTTGCTGAAGTTCAGCTGGATCGGTGCAGGACGCTGTCCTGCAAGTGGATCGAACTCGATCGACATTATGCGGCCTCCAAAATCAATGCGGTGCTTGAGCCCCAGTTGCGTCCATACGGAATCCATCCGATGCCGGTCACGATAGCATTTGAATGATCCTTCACCTGACGCGCCCCTGCTTCACCGAACAGCTGACGCAAAGCTTCGGAGAGATTGTGCGCGCCGCCAGCAAGGCCAGCCTGCCCTGCCGAGATTTGTCCACCACCGGTGTTTAAAGGCAAATCACCCTGATAGGTCATGTCGCGCTCATTGACGAACTGACAGCCGCGCCCGGTCTCGCAGAAACCGAGATGTTCGAGCTGCATAACGATCGCTATGAGGAAATCGTCGTAGGGCTGGAACATCTTGATATCCGACGGCTTCATTCCTGCGCGTTCGAAGGCGCGCTTGCCGGCGGCGCGATGACCACCTTCGGTAATGTCCGGCGTCGGATTCGTTTCCAGGTAATTGACCCGCTCGCCATAGCCGATCGGATGAACCATCTTCTTTGCGCCCATTTTCTTGGCGCGCTCGGTGGTTGTCACAACAAAAGCGCTGGCGCCATCGCACACCATGACGCAATCCAGCATCCGGATCGGATCTGAAATCATCGGCGATGCAAGATAGTCATCGACAGTGATCGGCTTGCGAAGCTTTTCGCAGGCAAGATCGTTCATGAGCGCGTGGTTGCGCTGCGTGACTGCGAGCTTTCCGAGCGCTTTGGGATCAAGACCGTACTGATGATCGTAACGCTGGCTGATCAACGCAAAGTAGCCGGGAGGACCCATGATGCCCATCGGGTACTGGAATTCGCCACGGAACGCGCCGATAGCCTGCTTGTTCTCGCTGGATTGCGGGTCAGAGGCTATCACGACCACCGTTTCGCAAAGCCCGGCTTTGATGGCTGCGGCAGCGCGCGCAATATTGCCGGACGCGGACGCTCCGCCGAGGTCCGTGACCTGGCACCAGTCGAGTTCGAGCCCAAGATAGGCCGACAGGATCGGCCCATAAAACGGATTGCCGGCATCGGCAAAACTTGAGGACACCGCCATACCGTCGATTTCGGATTTATCGATTCCAGCATGCGCGAGCGCGCCAGCCATGGCCTCGCCCGCAAGGTCGTAAACGCTGCGACCAGACCGGAACTCGATCTTCGTTTCGGCATAGCCGATAATTGCAATATCCCGATTTTTCATTTTTTCTCCTTTGGATTCCCCAATCGTTTATTTTCCCGCGAAAGCGGCTGTGCGTTTCTCGGTGAACGCCTTAACGCCTTCCCGCATGTCGGCCGTACCGAACATCAGCTGATAGCCCCGGCGCTCGAGCTTCAGTCCGGCATCCAGCGACGTATCGAGACCTGCGTTCACAACTTCCTTGATCTGCTGGGCAGCCAGTGGCGCGAGCGTTGCGATCTGCGCTGCAATCTCAAGCGCGCGCGGCTCGCAGTTGCCGGGTACCACTTCGCTTACCAAGCCCATGCGATGCGCATCGTTTGCGTTGATGAACGCGCCGGTCAGCAGCAAATACATCGCGTTGTACTTTCCGACTGTCCTCGGCAAGCGCTGCGTGCCGCCGGCACCCGGAATCAGGCCCAACTTGATTTCAGGCTGACCGAATTTCGCTTTGTCATTTGCAATGATGATGTCGCATTGCATCGCGAACTCGCATCCGCCGCCGAGTGCGAAGCCGTTGACCGCGGCGATCACCGGCTTCGGGAAGTCCATGACCGCGCGGGTCGTATAAGCCTCGATTGCCCCGACCACGTCACGCCCGGCCTGTTCCTGGATATCTGCACCGGCAGCGAATGCCTGTTCGTTGCCTGTCAAAACAACGCAACGAATCTCGGGATCGTCGGCCAGTTGGGCGAAGTGACCGTGCAGAAGACGGCGCACTTCGGTGTTGAGAGCGTTGCGCACATCCGGACGATTGAAGCGCACAACAGCGACGTGGGGAGATGGTCTTTCGACAAGGACAACAGACATGCGGACTATCTTTCCTTCGATTTCCAACAGCGGTATTCGAGCGGTTAACATAATTCGCACGACCGTGCAAATAATCTCAAGGCACAAAAAACCGCCGGCTTTTAAACCGGCGGTCTCTATTATTGCGCTGCTGAAGCGTCAGTTGATCTCGGATAACTCTTCGATCGGGGCTTTCGAAGCTCTTGCACTCGCCTTAGACCTGCCCTGCTCGAGGGTTTCGAAATATTCCTCAAGAAGCTTTTCGCAGTGATCGCGATTTTCTGCATCGGCGCGCAATATCTGGCGCATCACCAGCCCGTGGGCGAAAATCAACAGGTTCTCGGAGGCGCGTTGCGCGTCGAGATCGGCCGGCAATTCACCTGCCTTGATCGCACTTTCGATCAGCTTCGTCCAAAAGGCGAGCTGCTTCTCGAAGCGTCTGTTCTGATGCTTACGAAGCTCAGTGTTTCTGGTGCCGGCAGCAGCGTAATTGACCCAGAAGCGCCAAAATCGATCGTTCGACGATCGGAAAATGTGACTGAAGGCAAAAACCTTGAGCTGGGCCAAAGGTGAAGCACTGGGCCCCTCTTCCGACGGAGTTTCATAAGCAGCCTGAAGTGCCGCCATGATCAATTTCTGCTTGTTTCCAAAATGATAATTGATTGTGCCCGTGCTCACCTCCGCACGATCGGCAATTTGCCGCATGCTGGCGCCATCAATTCCTGATTCCGAAATGACTTCGTAAACCGTGCCCAGCAGGTCCTTGCGCCTCTGAACTCGACCAGGTCTCTTTCCTGCAAGGGCTTTTGATTTCGTTCTCATATCTAGAAAATCCAGTTCCTGACCCAGTGCTGACTATCGGGTATTGCAATTGTCGGCAATGTATCAGTTTCGCTTCGCAATAAATCACCCGGCTTGAAATTATTTGCACGGTCGTGCGAATTGTGCAAAATGGATTACGTCCCGCCACGCGGCCGGACAACTTGCTGCGGAAAAATCCGCATTGGGGAAATATAACGATCTGCGGCCATAGAGCCGCGGACATCGCGTGAGGGACGCAAGGTCGGATCAAATATGTTGAAACCCGATAAAACAAGCCGCGCATCCGGCGACGCAATGAGTCCGGTGCTTTCGATCGACCAAATGAACCTGGTCTACAATTCGACTCGCGGCCCAATCGCCGCCATTCGTGACTTGTCGTTTTCGATCCGCAAGGGTGAGTTCGTGTCCATTCTCGGACCGTCGGGTTGTGGCAAATCGACCCTGCTCAAGATCGTTTCGGGATTGCTGCGCCCGACATCCGGCAAGGTTGTTCTGGCCGACGCAGAGGTGAAGGAGCCGCGGCCGGATATCGGGATCGTCTTCCAGCAACCGACGCTGCTGCCCTGGAAAACCATTCTGGAGAATGTCCTCGTCCCGATCCGGGCGATGCGGCTTCCAGTCGCCGAATACAAGGACCGCGCACACGACCTGTTGCGCCTCGTCGGCCTTGGCGATTTCGTGAACCACTACCCTTACGAACTTTCCGGCGGCATGCAGCAGCGCGTGGGCATTGCACGCGGCCTGATTCACGACCCGGCGATGCTGCTGATGGACGAGCCGTTCGCGGCGCTCGACGCGATGTCTCGCGAATTCATGATGGATGAACTGCAGCAGATCTGGATGACCACTGGCAAGTCGGTCCTGTTCATCACGCACTCGATTCCCGAGGCCGTGTATCTTTCGGACCGCGTCCTCACCCTCTCGCCGCGTCCCGGACGCGTGATCGACGACATCGCGATCGATCTCCCGCGCATGCGTAACGTCGAAACCATGGGGCAATCGATGTTCGGCGAATACGCGACGCATCTCAGGGCGTTGTTCAAATCGAACAACCTGCAATCCACGAGGACCGCATGACAAGGTTTCGCTGGGCTGAAATCGGCATCTCCGTAGGATTTTTCATCGTCACGCTCGTGCTGTGGGATTTTTCGGTTCGCTTTTTCCAGGTGCCGGCCTACCTCGTCCCCGCCCCGCTCTCGGTCGGCAAGGCGCTCATCGACGGGTTGATCGGGGGAACCTTTTATCCGCATATCGCCGCGACGCTTTATGCGGTGGTGGTCGGGTATCTCCTCGGCTGCTTCCTCGCCATCGTGATCGGCGCGCTCCTTGCCGAGATCCCGATCATCGAGCGGGCCTTGATGCCGTATATCGTCGCGCTTCAGTCGATGCCGAAGGTCGCGCTCGCGCCTCTCATCATCGTCTGGTTTGGATTCGGCATGTCGTCCAAAATTGTCCTGGTCGCGCTGATTTGCTTCTTTCCGGTGTTCATCAACACCCTGGTCGGCATCCGCTCCGTCAATCCCGACATCGTGAACCTGTACCGCGCATTCAGCGCATCACGGTGGAACATCCTGCTGAACGTGAAACTTCCCGCGGCCGCCTCATCGATCTTCGCCGGTCTGCAGATCAGTGTCGCGATGGCGCTGATCGGCGCAGTCGTCGGTGAATTCATCGCCTCAAAGGCGGGCCTTGGAAATCTGCTGCAGGCTTCGTCCATGACCATGGATGTCGCCACGATGTTTGCCGTGGTCATCGTACTCGCCGCCATCGGCGTGGCAGGCAACGAAATGCTGCAATACCTGCATCGCAAGGTGGTGTTCTGGGAAAACAGAACTCATGTTGCGACCGAAGGCGCGTGAGCCATACGCCCTCGATGCAAAGGCGCAACCAGAGATCAAGACGCATCCAATGAACTCCTCTGCGCAGAACATATTTGACGGCGGCAGTGCCGAGCAGCTGTTGGCCTCGATGCCGCCCCGGCTGGCAGGGCTGGTTGAACGGCAAGCCATAGCTAAGCCCGATCGGCGCGCGCTGATCTCGGGCAGCAAGACCATCACCTACGCCGAGCTATGGCAGGCGATTGGCCGCGCCAGACACCTGTTGAAAGACGCGGGCGTTGTCCCCGGCGATCGCGTCATGATCGTGAACGAGAATTCCATCGCAGCAGTAGCATTCATTTTCGCGGCGACCGCTCTCGATGCATGGGCCAGCCCCATCAACGCGCGCATGTCGGCACGGGAAATCGACGCATGCCGTTCCTTCAGCGGATGCCGAACCGTCGTTTACACGGTCGGCGATTCACCCTCCGCCGCCGATCACGCAGCGCGGGCGCAGGCCAGCGCGCATGACGATCCTATTTTCGGCAAGGTGGCCCTCGCGCCAACCGACATAAGCGCACGCCCCGAACCTGTCTATCCGGAGAAAGATCGCCAGACCGCGATCCTGCTGTTCTCCTCTGGCACCACCGGCGCGCCGAAGGGCGTCAGGCTCAGCCATCAGTCCATCATGTACATGGGCGGGAACATGGCGGAGCTTCGCAAGATCACGCCCGACGACATGTTCTACAATATCGCTCCGCTCAGTCACGTCATCGGCCTCGGTGCGATGCTGACCACGGCAATCTGGGCTGGCGGCACCACCGAACTCGTCACCCAATTTCGCCCCGATAATTTCGTGACAGCGCTGCACGCGAACCGCATCAGCTACGTCATGGGCGTTCCGACGATCTTCGCGCGGGTGATAGAGTACGCGGAGGCCAACGGGCTCTCCCTCCGCTCGGATCGGTTGCGCTTCATCGCCGTCGGCGGAATGCCGCTTGATCTGACGCTAAAGGCGCAGATCGAAAACGCGTTCGGACTCGAAATCGGCAATTCCTACGGCATGACGGAGATCTCGCCGATCACACGATCCCCAGGGGCAACGGTCGGCAGAACGGTCGGCGTACCGCAGCCGGGAATCAAGATTCGCATCATGCGCGAAGACGGACAGAGCGCAGCGATCGGCGAGCCCGGCGAGATATGGGTCAAAGGTCCCAATCTTATGCTGGGCTACTACAAGAACGATGCAGCCAACGAAGACGTCAGCCGGCCGGACGGCTTCATGACAACGGGCGACATCGGATCGATGGATCAGGATGGTAACCTGTCACTGGTGGGCCGTACCAAGGACGTCATCATCCGCAGCGGATTCAACGTCTATCCGATCGAAGTTGAAGCCGTGCTCTCGCAGGTCCCGGGGGTCGCGCTCGTTGCCGTGGTCGGCCGCGCGGTGGATGGCAACGAGGAAGTCATCGCCTATGTTCAGCCGACAGCTGGCCGCCAGCTCGACATCGCTAAACTTGAAGCGTGGGCCAAAGAAAATCTCACCGCCTACAAGCGGCCAACGGAAATCATCCTGACTAACGAACTGCCAATTGGCCCGACCGGCAAGATTCTCAAGTCGGTATTGAAAGCCGATCTCGCTGCCAGCAGCAAACAGTAGCCCGAACTATGTGGCAGTCCGGCCTCTCTAGCGGCAATCCTGAACGCCCTGCTCTCAAGCAGATGTTAGCCGACATCGAGTCCAGCAAGTTTGAGTGGTGGCGTTTACAAAATCGACCGCCCTTCAATGGATAGCCAAAGATTTTTGGGAGGTGTGGCGGCGAAAAGTTTGAGCGCGCGTTTTCAGAAGCACCACGATGTTAAAGAAGCCCGCATTTAGCGGGCTTTTTTGGTGCCTAAGAGAGTTGTTCTCTGAAAACCAAACCGGCTGGCTGGGGAACTAGGATTCGAACCTAGACAAACAGAGTCAGAGTCTGTTGTGCTACCGTTACACCATTCCCCAATCGACTGCGGCTAAGCCCCTGCACGCGCGGCAAGATCACCGTGGCAGGGCGTTCGCCAAATCAGCAAATCGATGTTGCGCGCTGGATATAGAGCGGTGCCGCGCTGCGGTCTACCCCTCCCTTGCTCTCTCCACCGCCAGAGCTGAAAAAGGTGGCTTCCGGATCCCGCGAATTTGGCCCGACAGGCACGATTAGCTCAGGGTAAACAAATACTTAACGAAAAATTCGCTGAAACCAAATCGATCCGGTTCAATATCAAAATACCCCTTCAGTAACGGGAGCTTAGGCAACCTGACCGCCTCGGCCGACTGTGCCGCTCGGCTCAGGAAGCGGACAAAGTCACCGGGCTGTTTAACAATTCCTGCAACAAGCCTTTGTACAGTCGAGGAAATTCAGCGCTCAAGACAGGCCCTATCGCTCTATGTTGACTTCACCTCAGCCAGCCTCTCTTGGACGCGTCATCTCGGTGCGCGGTTCGATGGCGCGCGTCGGCCTGATGACCACAAGCCAGATCAACGATTCCAATGTCCGCGCGACAGTCGGCCAGTTCTTCGGCATCCGCACCGCCACGACCATTATCGTCGCGATGATCACCGAGGTGAGCCGCGAAAACCTGCCGCCCACGGACAACTACATCGCCATCGCTTCGGTCGACCTGCTGGGCGAAATCGCCGCCGGTCCGTCCGGCCGATTCCAGCGTGGTGTCACCAGCTATCCGACGATCGGCGATCTGGTGGACGTTCTGACCAATCAACAATTGCGCACCGTCTATGCGCCGTCGAAGGCAGAGCAGATCAATATCGGCACACTGCAGCAGGACCCGTCCGTCATTGCTTACGTCGACGTCGAGGACATGCTGAGCAAGCATTTCGCGGTGCTCGGCTCGACCGGCGTCGGTAAATCCAGCGGCGTCTCACTGCTGCTGAACGAGGTTCTGCGCGTCAGGCCGAACCTGCGCGTATTTCTGCTCGACGTGCACAATGAATATGGCCGCTGCTTCGGGGACAAGTCGCTGGTTTTGAATCCGCGAAATCTCAAGCTGCCGTTTTGGCTGTTCAATTTCGAAGAGTTCGTCGATGTGATCTTTGGCGGACGTCCAGGTGTTCCCGAAGAACTCGAAGTTCTGGTCGAACTGATCCCGATTGCGAAGGCAACCTATACTCAATACCAGAACACGGATCGCGCCGGTCTGAAGCGCATCGATCCCAAGACCGTGGGCTACACCGCCGATACGCCAGTCCCCTATCGCCTGGTCGATCTGATTTCGCTGATCGACGAGCGCATGGGCAAGCTGGAAAATCGGTCTTCGCGCATCTTCTATCACAAGCTGATTTCGCGCATCGAAACCGTCAAGAACGATCCGCGCTACGCCTTCATGTTCGAGAACGCCAACGTCGGCGGCGACACGATGGCGGAAGTGATCAGCTACCTGTTCCGCATGCCGGCCAATGGCCGTCCGATGACCGTTATGCAGCTTGCGGGATTTCCTGCGGAAGTCGTGGACTCCGTGGTGTCCGTCTTGTGCCGCATGGCATTCGATTTCGGCCTGTGGAGCGACGGCGCTTCGCCTTTGCTTTTTGTCTGCGAAGAAGCCCATCGCTACGCGTCCGCCGACCGTGGCGTTGGATTTGGGCCCACGCGCAAGGCCGTCTCACGCATCGCCAAGGAAGGCCGCAAGTACGGCGTCCATCTGGCGCTGGTCACGCAGCGTCCGGCGGAGCTGGATGCAACAATCATTTCCCAATGCAATACGCTGTTCGCAATGCGGCTCGCCAACGACCGCGACCAGGCTTTGCTCAGGTCCGCGGTCTCGGATGCCGCAGCCAACCTGCTGTCGTTCGTGCCTTCGCTGGGCACCCGCGAAGTGCTGGCCTTCGGTGAAGGCGTCGCCTTGCCGACCCGGCTGCGCTTCAAGGAAGTGCCTCCGCACCAGTTGCCGCGCAGCGAAGCGACCATCGCGACCACGGCAACGGCCTTTAACGGTCACGACATCCATTTCGTCAGCTCCGTACTGGAGCGCTGGCGCGGCGCGACGTCTCATCGCGAAACGCCAAATGACCCGGTATTCGACCGCGGCGCTATGGACCGGCCTGTTCCGCGCATTCCCGAAGCGCCGATGCTGCAGCCTTCGCTGGGCCTCGACCCTGACCGCTTCTCACTGCTGAAGAAGCCGCTGCGCTAAATTCCCGGAGCGCCGCGAAGAACTGCATTGCACCGGCGATGCTTTGCGCCTGTGCCGTCCTCGACTATGGTCCTTGCAGACATTTCTGCTGCCTGCACTGGACACCGTCATGACAACACCCTCCATCAGCCGTTTTCCCGTTCCCGCACTGAAAGACCTGCCCGACGACATCCGTACGCGTATTCTCGGTGTGCAGGAAAAATCTGGCTTCGTGCCGAATGTGTTTCTCGCGCTGGCCTATCGGCCGGACGAGTTTCGCGCGTTCTTTGCCTACAACGACGCGCTGATGGAAAAGGACGGCGGGCTGAGCAAGACCGAACGCGAAATGGTCGTGGTCGCGACCAGCGCGGCCAATCAGTGCCATTACTGCGTGGTTTCGCATGGCGCAGTCCTGCGCATCCGTGCAAAAAATCCGCTGATTGCGGACCAGATCGCCAACAACTATCGCAAGGCCGATATCACGCCTCGCCAGCGCGCCATGCTGGATTTTGCCGTCAAGGTTTGTCTGGAGTCGCAAAAAACCTCGCAGCAGGATTTCGAGACCCTGCGCGGACACGGCTTCAGCGACGACGACATTTGGGATATTGCGGCGATTGCGGCATTCTTCGCGCTGTCCAATCGCATGGCCAGCGTTACCGAGATGCGGCCGAACGACGAATTCTATATGATGGGCCGCGTGCCGAAAGCATAACCGCCCGGGAGACATTCGCCGTGCTTGAATGGTGGGAAGTTTTACTGCGGCTCGGCGTCGCGACGCTGGCGTCCGGCGCGATCGGACTGAACCGCGACCTCCACGGCAAGCCCATCGGGCTGCGTACGCTGGGCATGGTCGGGCTGGCCACCTCGCTCGTGGTCCTCATTGCCACCCCAGCCTCGCTCGAAGCAGGTCAACTGTCCGATGCTACGAGCCGCGTCGTCCAGGGCATCCTGACGGGCATCGGCTTCCTTGGTGCCGGCGTAATCGTTCACGGCGACCAACATAAAGTGAAAGGGCTGACCAGCGCGGCCTGCGTCTGGTTCACAGCCTGTGTTGGCGTCGTTTGCGGACTCGGCCACTGGCGGCTTGTCGGCCTCGCGCTCGCCATTGCGCTTCTGCTTCTGATGTTTGGCGGTCCTGTGGAGCGAAAACTGCACCGGCTTTTCGGAGGGAAGCCGTCCGACGATACGCAGGATTGACCCTTCAGCCGAGCGTGGGCGTATTCGCGCCGCCAACATGCATCTGCCTTCACGTCCTATGCGCTAATCCTCATCCGCCGGTCCGCACCAGCCCGGCAGATAGATCGCATCCTTGCTCTTGCCGAGCGACAGCGCCTGCTCGATAGCTTTTTCGAAATCGTTCTCGACGGTCTTGCGCGACATCTTCCGGCGCAGGAAGTCCGCCCAGAGAAATTCGCTGAAAGGTGTCGTGTCCTTTGCAAATCCGCCTGCGCGGCGAAGTTCACCGGCGAGACTTCGAAACGGATCGTTCTTCAGGCCGGTCACGTCTTTGGGTAATTTGCTGTAATCGTGACGCTCGCCTTTCGCATCGTAGGGATAGACCCAGCGATGATTGTCGAGCACGACCCAGAAGGCCTTGCGATCCACCATGGTCAGGTCGGCGATCACCGAGACGAGCACTTCTTTTTCGCCCTCCTCATGAAGTGCGCGCGCCAGGTGATGATGGTCGATCACGTAGTTTCGTTTGTCCGGCCCGACCACAACCGGAATCATGTGGCGGCCCAGAAGCTCGGCCTTCTTCTTCGATTTGTGCGCGCGCCATCGCTTGCGTTTTTCGCCAACCTCCCGCATCCCGACGGTCATCTGGGTCGGCCGCAAGGACAGAATTGAAACAGGCAGAAGGATCGGTTCGCGTTTGTTGGCCATTGGGCAGCACTCCGGTGAACGGGCCGCCGCAATTTATCGAAGCGCTCACGATCCGGGCGGCCCGCGTTATCACTTTTCGGGCATTATCCGGCCACGGCGCCTGCGAACAGACCCGCGGTTCCGCCTATCCTTTTTAGCATCGCAGGATTATCTTGTTGGCCGAAGACAGATTTGTTCGGCGGGCTAATATGACTGCGCTGATTTGGGACCGTCATCGATGACCGAAGACGAGCATCGCGTACTGAAATTCCGTCCGCGCACGCATACACCCCCACCCGCGGTTCAACGCTCCGGCAAATTCGCGCCCGACCTGTCCCGCTTTGAGCGGGCCGATGAAACTCCCGAAGACTACCGCCACCGCATGGTCGCCAATGCCGCGGCAATCGCCTTTACGGCGCTGCTGACCGGCGTCGGGGTCTGGCTGGCGATGGCTCTGGCCGACCTTCGAAATACCCAGGACTGCGTCCTGATGGGCCGGCGCGACTGCGCGCACATCTCGGCGCAGAAAAACGATCTGATTCGCCACAATTAGCCCGGTAGCCGGTTCCCATCAGTCCGGCTGTGCCATTGAACTCGGGTCATGGCTCCGTTATACGGGGATTCAACCCGCCCTGATGGGATCGTGGCACTCGTGACGAGACTGCGGTCCGCGCCAAGAAGTGGCATTTTCTCAAAATTCTCAAAGGTTTAGCATGTCGACTACATTCGATCAGGTCGCCACGATCATTGCGGAAACGTGCGACATTCCCCGCGATACGATCACTCCGGAAAGCCACGCGATCGACGATCTGGGCATCGACAGCCTCGACTTTCTCGACATCGCTTTCGCCATCGACAAGGCATTCGGTATCAAGCTGCCGCTGGAAAAGTGGACCCAGGAGGTCAACGACGGCAAGGCCACGACCGAGCAGTATTTTGTCCTGAAGAACCTCAGCGCGCGCATCGACGAACTGGTCGCCGCCAAGGGCGCCTGACGCGCCCGGCCATGCAGCTCGAATACTTCCAGATGGTGGACCGCATCACCGACCTCGATGTCGGCAAGCGGACCATTCGCGTCGAGTCGCACGTGCCTGAGACCAGCCCCGTCTTCGAGGGGCACTTTCCCGGCTATCCGCTGATGCCGGGCGTGCTCCTGACCGAAGCCATGGCGCAGACCTCGGGCTGGCTCCTGATCGCGCTTCTGAAGTTCGAGCGCATGCCGTTCCTGGCCAGCGTCAAGGAAGCCAAGATGCGCGACTTCGTGAAACCCGGCGAGTTGCTGGCGATCGACGCAAGTCTGGTCCATGACGGCTCCGGCTTTGCCGTGACCGACGCCAAGGTTCGCGTTGACGGCAAGATCAAGTGCAACGCAACGCTGACGTTCCGCCACACTCCGTTTCCGCATCCCGATCTGCGCGTCCACATGGAAGCGATGGCGAAGCGGATCGGCTTTCCTGAACAGGTCGCTCATGGCTGAGACTTCTGCATCGCGTGAGGCCTGGATCACGGGCATCGGCCTGGCGACATCGCTCGGAGAAGGGCTAGACGCGCATTGGGATGCGCTGAACAGCAAGAGGGTCAACGTCGATGAAACGACGTTTGCGCCCTACGTCGTCCATCCAATGATGAAGCTGAGCTTCGATGCGCAGATCCCCAAGAAGGGCGACCAGCGCCAGATGGAAGCGTGGCAGCGGATCGGCACCTATGCCGCTGGCCTTGCCCTCGACTCCGCGGGCGTCAAGGGCAACGCCGACATCCTCTCGCGCATGGATATGATCGTCGCTGCTGGCGGCGGCGAACGCGACCTTGCTGTGGACGCTTCAATCGTCAATGCCAACATCCAGGGCAATGCCAATCCCGGTGTTTTCAACGAACGGCTGATGAACGACCTGCGGCCGACGCTTTTCCTGGCGCAGCTTTCCAACCTGCTTGCCGGAAACATCTCGATCGTTCACGGCGTGACCGGCTCGTCGCGCACCTTCATGGGCGAAGAAGCCGCCGGTTTCGATGCTGCGCGGATTGCGCTGGCGCGGATCGCGTCGGGCCAGAGCGACATTGCCCTTGTCGGCGCTGCGCAGAACAGCGAGCGCAAGGAAATGCTGATGCTCTATGAGTTCGGCGATTTCAATCTGAAGGGCAAATTCGAGCCGGTCTGGGAACGCGACAATGGTTTCGCGCTCGGCTCGGGCGGCGTGTTTCTCGTGATCGAGTCCAAAGAGCACGCGCTCGCGCGCGGCGCCAAGCCTTATGCGAAACTCACCAACGTCGTCGCTGACCATGCGCGGCGCAAAACCGCTGGCGATATTACTGCATCGCTCGATGGTCTGTGGTCGAAGCTCAAACCCGGCTCTAACGCCGCGATCATTACCGGCGCGACCGGCGCGGCCCCCGTCACCGGCGAGGAGCGCGCATTCCTTGAAAAGCACCGCGACATTCCTGTTCGCAGCACCGGCACCTCCTTCGGTCATGTCGTCGAAGCGCAGTTTAAGAGTGTCGCGAGGTCCTTAAGAATGGCGGT
>CAZQMD010000030.1:0-29698 GCA_964594185.1 uncultured Afipia sp.
CGTAGCCCATGTTCCGCTTATGTCCGAGAAATCGTTGTCTGGCGAACAAACCTTGGGTCGTGCGGCTGAGCGGAACAGGAAAGTGTCGTAAGGGGCATTATTTCCTTTCAAAAGTCCCATTCGGAATTAGGTTGGCGTAGCGGTCTGAGGCCGCCGTTTGCGACGGCGTCAGGCACGGAGAAGTCGTAGCGGCCGAGGAAATTGATGTGACGCCAAGATATCGGCGAGAGCCGAGCGATATCGGCGGGCAGCGGCGGCGTCCCGGCCTCGCTGAGTTGGCGCACGGTTTCCTGCATGTAGACAGCGTTCCAGTGGACGATGGAGTTGAGGGCCAGACCGAGGACCCCAAGCTGCTCCTCTTGGCCCTGACGCAGAGGGCTTCTGATTTCGCCCCGATCGCCGTGATGGACGCGCCGACCGAGCTTGTGGCGCAATTCCTGCCGGTTGAGCTGAAACAATATTCGTCGCCGGAACGGCCGGTCATCGATGTATCGCAGGATATGCAGCGTCTTGATGATGCGGCCGAGTTCAGACAGGGCCTTGGCCAGCGTTGTTGGGCGGTCTTTGACCTGCAGCATTCGC
The DNA here is from genome assembly GCA_964594185.1 of uncultured Afipia sp. GTDB lineage: Bacteria > Pseudomonadota > Alphaproteobacteria > Rhizobiales > Xanthobacteraceae > Afipia. Next base: position 583 of record CAZQMD010000030.1, read on the forward strand.
ATGACGCCTGCGGCCTTGAGGTGGCCGAGCTTGAGCGATCCGGCCAAGCGGATAAGGTCGGACCAGTTTTCCCGGATCAGATTGATTTTAACCCTGCCCCAGGCGGTCTGATCGAACGGCCCATAGCTCGCCTGGCGGTCGATACGCCAGAGTTTGGCGTCGCCGATGTCCGCCAGACGGGGGCTGAACCGGTAGCCCAAGAGCCAGAACAGACCGAAAATGGCGTCGGAATAGGCGGCGGTGTCGGTCATGATCTCCAGAGGATCGAGCTCGGTTTCCTGCTCCAGCAGGAGAGCCAGGACGACCAGGCTGTCGCGCAACGTGCCGGGGATGACCGCTCCGGTCAGACCGCTGAACTGATTGGAAATCATGTTGTACCAAGTGACGCCGCGCTCCTGGCCGTAATATTTGGGGTTGGGCCCGGCGTGTATGGCGCTCGACGGAGCGACAAAACGCATGCCGTCGGCGCTGGCCACCTCGCCTGCGCCCCAATGTTGGACGATATCCAGACGACTGTGAGCGGAAACGATCGCGGCGTTGGCCGCGGCGATGGTCTCGGGCCGAATGAAATTCTGACCGACCCAAGAAAGACGGTCGCGACGCAGAGCCGCAAATTCCGGGCGCACGATCGGCTCAAGACCGATGTTGCAGGCGCCGCCGACCAGGGTCGCGCACAGGCTTATCTCGAAGTGCTCGACGGTGGCCTGACGCTCGCTCAGATGCGTAAAGGACTTGGCAAATCCGGTTCGCGCCATGACTTCAAGAAAGATGTCGGGCATTCCGGCCTTCGGCATGCGCGTTTGGACGGCGGCGCGAAGTGCTCGAAGGCTCTCGGGTTCATCAAGCTTGTCGAGGGGCGTGACCACAATCCCCATCTTGTCGGCGACCGTCTCAAAACGCAGGTCCGGATTGTCGCCGGCGCGCGCAACGACATGTCGATATGCCTCGTCGAGAAGGCGGGAGAGACCGTCAATCTCAATGTCGGCTTCCAGAGATCGGCCCAGGGCGCGTGCTACCATCAACCTGGAATTGTGCCAGGACTCGCCCTCGAGCATCCCGCGCCGGGGATCCCCGTATCGGATGCCGGGCTTGGCGAACACATCGCGACGCTTGATCGCCAGACGCCACGCATCGATGATCGCGAAGACATAGGCCTTCGGGTCGCGCATCCTGCCATCGTCATCCAGGACATGTTGCCTCCACGCCTTCGAGACCGCAGCGATCGGTGCGCCGCGCATCTTGACGAGAGAGGACCAGTCGTCCACGCCCTTGAGGTAGCTGATCGCGGCCTTGACGTTTTTGCCACCTGGGGCAGCGTCGGTCTCGATGCGGGTAGCGATTTCAAAGAACAATCGCCGGGCGCTCCGCCATTTTGTTCGCAGTTGATCATAGGGCTTGGTCTCCGCGGGCTTGGCGATCGCCTCCACCTTGGACATGGCGGCCTCGATGTCGGGACGGGGCAACCGCTCGAAGAGCACATCTCGCCATTCATTGAGGGGCAGGGCGTCGTCGGTCAAAACCAACAGACCCATTGCGTGGAGCAGCATCGCGGCGCCATCGAGATCGCGCAGACTGCGCAGGCGGGCCTGTTTGTCGGCGGCTTCAGCCCCTTTCACCAAGTCGGCGAGCAGAGCCTCGGCCAGCTCGGCGGCGTCGTCCTGGGCCGCCGCTTCGAGCGTATGGAAGAGCGCGGCTACGGTCGCGGTTCGACGAGGCTCCTGAAGGGCGGCGATGGCCGAGGGCTTGCCGACGCGCGCTACCCGCGCGAGCCGCTCAAGGGTTGTGGCGGGAACGCCCCGCGGTGGCGCCGGCCGCAGATTGAACGCCCGGACCGCATCGAGCCGATCAAGGTGTCGGAAGAGTTCGGTCGGCATGCGCTTGGAGGGAACGGTCCGGAGCGCGTCCAGGGCGGCGAACGTGGATGTGTCGCCATCGTCAAACAGCGCGGCGATGCGCACGCGCTGGTCATCGCTCAAGCTGGCGACCAGATGGCGCCAAAGCCTGGTCCGCGCACGATCGCGGATCCTGCCAACCAGGCGCTCGACGACCGTGACGCCCGGCAGCAGCACCTTGTTGGCGATCAGCCAGGCCGCAGCTCGATCAATCAGGGGGCCGGGCCGATCGTCGCCGCTCCAGCAAAGGGCGTAGAGCCATCGGGTCAGCCGGAAACGTGCCACCGCGTTGTCGCCAAAGTCCGTGAAGCCGCAGTGCGTCCGGATGAGCGCGAGGTGCCGGATGCGTCGGCTTCCCGCAAAATAGGCGTCCACGTCCGTGCCGGGTTCAAGAGCGAGTTGTTCGATCACGGCCGCCAGGACCGACGCTGGGATCTCGGCGGGCGAGACTGGAAATGCGCCCAGAAACCGGGCGCTCGTCAGCATCACGGCAAAGCCGAGCCGATTGTGGTCGCCGCGCAGAGTTCCAATGAGGTCGCGATCAGTTTGGTCCAGATGGAAATATCGCGCGAGTTGATCGGCCGACGGTTCGCCATCAAAGCGGGCAAAGCCCTGACGCTGGGCGTCAGTGAGGTGACGGGTGGGCATACCGTGCGAAACTTTCAACTTTTGCGAAGGGGACGGCCCATGCCGATAAACAAGGCGAATTTCTTCGCAAAACATATGTGCGAAACAAAATTGTTTTGCAGTAACTTTCGCACAATATCTGGAGCAGTCGCATGAAGCTCGGCTACGCGCGCGTTTCCACCGAGGATCAGAACTTGGAAATCCAGCGCGGTCGGCTCTCGGAGGCGGGCTGTGAAATGATGTTCGAAGAGAAAATATCGGGGGCCGCTCGTGGCCGGCCCGAGCTTGAAAAGCTGATGGGTCACCTGCGCAAAGACGATGTTCTCGTCGTCGCCCGCCTCGATCGTTTGGCGCGATCCACCATCGAACTCCTGCACATCGCGGAACGCATCAAGGAAAAGCAGGCAGGATTACAATCGCTTGATGAACCTTGGGCCGATACCACGTCCCCGTCTGGCGTGATGATCATGACCGTATTCGCTGGGATCGCCCAGTTCGAGCGGACTCTCATATTGAGCCGAACCGAGGAGGGGCGAAAGGCGGCGATGGCGCGCGGTGTGAGCTTCGGACGCCCAAAGAAAATGCGCCCAGATCAGGCGGAGCTCGCTCGCCAACTCGTTCTCGAGGGTAAGTCCATTAGCGCCGTCGCAAGGACCTTCAACGTTCACCCGGCCACCATCTATCGCTGTATCGAGCCAAACAGTGCCTTATGACACTTTCCTGTTCCGCTCAGCCGCACGACCCATGAACAAGGTGACCGCGGATTTTATCGATCGGTTACCCCCTTCCATCCGGCTTGTAGCGACTTACTCCGTGGGTATCGACCATATCGATCTCAGGGCGCTGCAAGCTCGGAGAATAGCATTGGTGAACACGCCCGACGTGCTCACCGAAGCCACGGCGGACATAGCCTGGCTCCTCCTCCTCGGAGCGGCCAGGCGCGCAAGCGAAGCGGAGGCTTTGTTGCGGTCGGGGATGTGGACCGGTTGGGAACCGAACCAGCTCGTCGGTACGGATATTCACGGCTCGACCTTGGGTATTCTCGGTTTTGGCCGGATCGGCCGCGCGGTCGCTCGCCGAGCGGCAGGGTTTGGCATGAACATACTGACCTCGGTCCGTTCATCGTCCGCGGGTGATCCACCCCCTCCCGGGACGATCATTTGTTCATCGATGGAGGAAGTCCTGGCTGGCAGCGATTTTCTATCTTTGCATTTGCCATTGACCGAGGAGACGCAAAACTGGCTCAATGCAGAGCGCATAGCTTCGATGAAATCTGGTGCGATCGTGATCAACACGGCACGGGGAGGGTTGATCGATGAAACAGCCCTGATTGCGGCGTTGCAATCCGGCAAGCTCGGCGGCGCCGGGCTCGACGTTTTTGTCGGCGAGCCCGATATTCGCCGCGATCTTGTAGAGGCACCTAACACCTTCCTCCTGCCGCATCTCGGAAGTGCGACGAGACGCGCAAGGGAAGGTATGGGCTTAAGCTTGGCGCGCGATATCGCCGCTTTCTTTGCCGGCCGGCCGGTCGAAAATGGCGTAGGTGTCTCGAAATGAGCGCGCTCGTTGATCTCGAGGCGAGGCAAAGGGTACAGCTTGATGCTCTCCTGTCGACAGCATTGAACGCTGCCGGCGTCGAAGGCAAGCTTGAGCGCTTTCTCCCCTCAGTTCCTCTCGGTCGAACCGTCGTCATCGGAGGGGGCAAGGCCGCGGCAGCGATGGCGAATGAGCTTGCCAGACTTTGGCCGGCCCCGCTTTCCGGCGCCGTCGTTGTGCCTTACGGCCATCAATCGCCTTCCTATTCCGGTCCAATTCAGATTTTGGAGGCTGGTCACCCGGTTCCCGACGGGAACAGCGTGGTGGCTGCGGACCGCATGATGGAGTTGGTCAAAGATCTTTCTCACGATGATCTCGTCATCGCGCTGATGTCTGGCGGGGCTTCGGCGCTTCTTGTCGGCTTGCCCGAAGGCGTCAGCCTTGAAGATAAGCAAGGACTGAACAAGGCCTTGCTGAAAAGCGGGGCAACAATTTCCGAAATCAATGCGGTGCGCAAGCAGATTTCCACGGTGAAGGGCGGCCGACTGGCGCATGCGGTAGGTAAGGCGCGCCTGCTCACTCTTGCCGTCTCAGACATACCGGGAGACGACATTCGCAAGATCGGGTCTGGTCCGACGATTGCCAATGCGGCGGAAGCCGTTGCGGCGACACCGATTCTCGAGCGATATGGCATAGATGTTCCGGAATCCATCAACCGGCACCTGCGGAAGGGTTTGGATAATCCCTCACCTGACGATCGATCAAGACGGGCAGGTGATAGTGCGTTCCTGATCGTCAAGCCGGGCGATATTCTCATTGCAGCAGCCCGGTGCGCCGAAAGCGTCGGCTACAAGCCGATCATTCTGGGGGATGACCTGGAGGGGGAGGCGCGTGAATTGGGTTCCGCGCATGCAAAGCTGGCGCTCGAAACGCTTCGAGCGGGGCGTAGGGCATGCATTCTGTCCGGCGGAGAGACGAGCGTGACCGTCTCCGGCCGAGGCAGAGGAGGCAGGAACAGCGAATATCTTCTGGGCTTTGTGCTGGCGACAGCGGGGCAGGAAGGGATTGCGGCGCTGGCAGTCGATACCGATGGCCTGGATGGCGCCGGCGACAATGCGGGAGCTGTTGCGTTCGCGTCGACCTTGACGCGCGCTGCCGGGAAGAAACTGGATGCTGCGGCCTATTTGCGCCGCAACGATTCCTATAGCTTCTTCGCTGCGCTGGACGATCTCGTCGTAACAGGACCCACATGCACGAACGTCAACGATTTCCGGGCCATTCTCATCGATCCGGTGATTGATCGCTAAGCTTGGTCGGTAGTCTGGTTAAACCATCGTGCCTCTGATTCCATTGACTTTGTGCGGCCGCCAACGCTGCCGGTGTGTCCAGGTCAAAGTGAATACCGGGATCGTCAATATGGATGGGAACGACAGACGCGCGATATTTTTCGAGAAGTGAGCGTGCGCCAGTATCACCTGAGAGATTCAGCAGCGCGGGGAAAAAATCAGAACCCCATGTGATCGGATTCCCCCTTCGCCCATCGCTTATAGGAACCAAAATCGTCGATGGGGTCGCTTGCTGAGCCATCCTTTGCAAGAGGCTTGCCGGGACAAATGGCATGTCGCCCAGACAAATGATCGCAGCACGCGTATCTTGCGGCAGCGCGGAGATCCCAGCGATCAATGAATGGGCCATTCCCCGACGGGCGTCGGAAGCTCGGGTCTGGCATAGTTCGCGCTTCCCAAGGATATCCCTGAGTTCAGCGGCATCCGCGTCCGTTACGATATGAGGCGGCGGTAAACCCGCCTGTTCGATTGTATCGACGATATGCGCCAGCACTGGCCGTCCGCCCAGATTGGTCCGGAGCTTGTCGAAGCCCATCCGGCTCGAACGGCCGGCGGCCAGCACTATCGGTCGCACGCACATGTGCATTCGTCTTTAGTAATTGCCGGAGAGCACGTCATGCGCCCAGCGGTTGGATAGGTTCGTATAGGGGTGCGCTACCCTTTCCGATCATACTCCCGTCCCATTCCCGCACAGCCATCTCCAATCCTCCCCACCATTTCCGCGACTGGCGGTTCATGTGTTCAGATGGCGTTAGTGGATATTTGCACCATCGTCGATCATGCCGCCCGTCGGCTGGATGGTAAGGAGTGTTATCAAAGCAAAGATGACGCAGGCCAGGCCGAGAAGGGCAAAGTACCACCAGATACCATTGGCCAGTAAAGAGAAGTAAATTGCGGGTACGAAGAACGCGGCGGCAGAGCCGCTCTGGACGACAACACCGTTAGCCAGGCCAACAATAGCGGTGTTCTTGAGAACGCGTGGAATCATGATCATGACCACCGCCACCATCGTACCAGGCGTGGCGAAACCCCAGACCATCAAGCTCACAATCGTTAAGGTTACGCTCGATTGAGGCAGGAAAAGAGAGATGCTCGCCATACAGGCTAAGACGGATATGGTTGCGGCAACGAGCTTGAACGAGTGACCGCGGGAGAGAAGAAAGCCGGTCAATATCCCTCCGCAGATACTGGCGATATTCGAGATCGCTACGGCAGCAGATCCCATGGATACGGAAACACCAAGAGTCTTGGCCATGTATTGAGGCATGACGATATTGACGCCAAAACCAGCGATGGTGAGTATCGCGAATGCGGCCGCCAACCGGAGTACGCCCGATTCTCCGATCACCGCCCGCAAGGCGTCGTCGTTGCCAGCGGTTCCGCGGGACGTCTGTCCAGGCACCGGGAGCAAGCCGACGGAAAGGGCAAGGCCGGCTGCCGCCGCACCATGAATGACGAATGGCAGACGCCAGTGTTCGGTTGCGGAGAATGGAGCGGCAAGGAGCAGACCGGCGCTTATGCCTGCGGCGAAATAGGTCGACCAGAGCGCCATGGCCCCGGTTTGCCGTTTTCCCGATGTAGTCATGATGAGGAGCGAAGGAGCGGCAGCGGTGATCGCTACAAAGCCGATACCTTCGATCAGACGTGCCGCTTCGATCAGGCCCAAGCTGTCGCTTATGTAGCAAATGGCGTTTGCGATCACGATGAGCACACATGCGCCAGCGAGCATGGGCCGAGCACCGTACCTATCGACTGCTGACCCGCCCAGGGTTGAGCCGAGTGTGGGAGCAATGAACAGGAGACCGATAATCCAGCCGATCTCCTGCGGAGAAGAGCCGAGCGCCTTGCCCATATCCGCTGCGATCGGCGCCATCTTGCCGGCGGACGCTATGGCAAGCAGACCGTAACAATAGACAAGAAAGATTGAGCCCCAGCCTGCGCTTTCGGCTTTCGATGTCGTGACGGTCATAAGGTATCCCCCTCTATGCCCGCCCTCCGTCTGCGTGAACTCAACTGCGGAACCGCCGCAGCCTGGTTCAGACTGGTTGGCGGCTATCGATCTCCATGCCAATGAAGCGCATGCCCCCGTTTCGACGGTGACAGCATCCATGCTTTAATCATGCCAGTAGAGTCTGGCCGGGTTGTCCACGAGCAGGCGATGTTGCAACTCAGGCGTCGGTGCGATGCGGGGGATCATATCGACCAGCGCGCCATCGTCCGAAATTGCATCTTGCATGTTCGGGTGCGGCCAGTCGGTGCCCCACAGGACGCGATCCGGATAGTCTTCGACAAGGGGGCGCACGGCCTGTGCGAAAGCATCCCATGGCGGGCCGCTGCCATCGAGGCGGTCGGGACAGGTCACCTTGGTCCAGATATCGTCGCGGCTGTCGAGGAGTGCCCGGAAGACACGCATATCCGGTCCATCCGGTCCTTGCGTGACATCGGGCCGCCCCATATGGTCGACGACGATCAGCGTAGGGATGGCGTCGAGGAACGAACGGAGTTCTTCCAGGATATCCGCCTCGAAATAGACGACGACATGCCAGCCGAGGCCCTGGATGCGACGGGCGACCTCAAGGAATTTGTCCTTGGGCGCATCGTCGACCAACCGTTTCAGGAAGTTGAACCGCACGCCGCGAATGCCGCCTTGGTGCAGGTTTTCAAGTTCGGCATCGCTGATGGCTGGATCGACAACCGCTACCCCGCGCGCGCGTCCATCGGATTTTGCGATTGCATCCAGCGTCGCACTGTTGTCCGTGCCGTGGCAACTGGCCTGCACGATGACGTTGCGGGAGAAACCGAGCCTGTCGCGCAACGCGAACAACATGTCCGGCCCGGCATCTTCGGGAAGATATTTGGCCTTCGCGCTGAAGGGGAACTGCGCCATCGGTCCGAAGACATGGCAGTGCGCATCGACCGCGCCGGCGGGTGGTACAAACCGCGGGCGTGAGGGATCGGCGTGCCAGCTTACGATACGACTCATGCGAAAATCTCTCCATCCATAAGCTTGCGCGCGGTACGCAAGATGGCGGCGCTGGTGACCTGGCCGTCTGCATCCGTCTCCATGACGCAGCTCATCTCGCCGGTAGGATGCTCCACCGACAGGGTCTTGCGGGCACCGCCTGGGATTGACGCGACCTGCGCGGCGGGCGATCCCTCGATCAAGCAGGCGGTGGCGACGCTGACCGCGCCGAGAACACCGATCGAGGCATGTGCGCGGTGGGGGATGAAGCTGCGTACCGTGACGGCGCCTCCGTCGCGCGGTGGTGCAACCAGCATCATCTTGGGTACGGATTTCTCGCGCACGTCGCCGAGGTTCATTCGTTCGCCGACGGCAAGGCGGATCGCCTCGATCCGTGCCTTGAGATCGCTGGCGCCGTCCAGCTCGTCACGACTCTCGTAGCCGGCCGCACCGACGTCTTCGGCCTTCATCACGACGCAGGGCATGCCGTTGTCGATCAACGTGACCGGCACGCCGTTCACGATGTCACAGGCATTTCCGGTAGGCAGCAGCGCGCCGCAGGATGAGCCTGCCGTTTCGCGGAACTCTAGCGGGATCGGAGCCGCCGTGCCCGGTACGCCGTCGATCCTTGCCGCCCCGTCATAGCGCACGCGCCCTGACGGTGTTTCGATTGTCGCCACGGCAATCTGGCCGGTGTTCATCATGTAGATGGTGACACGCGTCTCGCTGTCCTGTGCCGGCACCAATCCGCGTTCGATCGCGAACGGACCGACGCCGGCCAGGATATTGCCGCAATTTTGTGCATCGGTAACGATAGGCTTGTCGACGAATACCTGAAGAAACAGATAGTCGACATCGATGCCGGGACGCTCGGATTTCGAGATCACGGCCACCTTGCTTGTCAAGGGATCCGACCCGCCCATCCCGTCGATCTGGCGGGGATCGGGCGATCCCATCGCGCGGAGCAGGAAGGCGTCGCGTGCCGCGATATCGGCAGGGAGGTCATCTTTGAGGAAATAGCCCCCTTTGGATGTGCCGCCACGCATCCACATGACGCGGGTGGGGTCAGACATATTTCAGGCCCATTTCGGCGAGGCGGCCACGCATATCGTAAATGTCGAGGCCGAGTTCCCCGGCAGCGAGCCGTTGACGCTTCGTTTCCTCATTGGCTTCGCGTGCCTGGGCCTTTGCCAACACGTCGGCGGCGCGTTCGCGCTCGACCACACAGACCCCATCGTCATCTGCAATGATCACGTCACCGGGACGGATCACGGCGTCTGCGCAAACGACGGGGACATTGACCGATCCCAGCGTCGCCTTCACCGTACCCTGTGCGAAGATGGCCTTCGACCAGACAGGAAAGCCCATGGCCGTCAGATCGCGCACGTCACGTACCCCCGCATCGATTACCAGCCCCCGGCAACCCCGTGCCATCGCCGAGGTGGCGAGAAGGTCTCCGAAATAGCCGTCTTCGCAAGGCGAGGTGGGGGCGAGCACGAGAATGTCGCCGGGCTGCAGCTGCTCGATGGCGACATGCACCATCCAGTTGTCCCCGGGAGGCGCGGAGATGGTGACCGCCGAGCCCGCGATACGGGCGCCTGCATAGATCGGGCGCATGCGGGAGGCGAGCAGCCCTGTGCGGCCTTGCGCTTCATGGACCGTCGCAACGCCGCAAGAGGCGAGGGCGTCGATTACCGGCGCTTCCGCTCGCTCGATAGATTGGACGACTAAACCCGACACAACGCTCTCCTTGGCAACGATAACTGGGAGAATGCGCGCCGTTCCGTCCTTGCAGCAAATCCGTTCTTTGCCCGATGAATAAGAATTTGCTAATCGTGCAGCATGGAACGGCTGGACGTGAATCTGCGGCATCTGCGCGCCTTTCTGGCGATCATGGAAAGTGGAAGCGTGACGGCAGCCGCGCGTGAGGTTCACCTTACCCAGCCTGCAGTGACGCAGGGAATCGCCAAGCTGGAGTTGCGGTTCGGGGTGCCGCTTTTCGAACGGCAGCCGCGCCGCATGATCCCCACGGATGAGGCACGAATCCTGGCGCCGCGCGCTACCGCGATCATTCGGCTTCTGGGGCAAACGCGCGCGACGGCGGCGCAGGTTTCCGCTTTTCTCGGCTTATCGCGAGCGGGAAGTTATGCAAATGCTGCGACGGCCATGGGTCTGAGCGAAGCATCGCTGCATCGGGCGGTGAGCGACCTTTCGCTCGCTTTGGGACAGGATCTTGTGAGGCGGCGCGGCAAGGGTGTTGTCCTGACGGCGCGCGGCTTGGCGATGGCGCGCAATTTCCGGCTCGCGCTTGCCGAGCTTCGATCGGCGGATATTGAGCTGGCCGCATTGCGAGGCCACGAAAGAGGGCGCATCACGATCGGAGCGATGCCGCTTTCGCGTGCGCGCCTGTTACCGAGCGCCGTCGCAGCGTTTCATCGCGCGAAGCCGGATATCGATATCGTCATCATGGAGGGCTCCTATGCCGAGCTGACGGGGCCGCTGCGTGACGGCGATATCGATATGATGGTCGGTGCGGCGAGGACAAATATATCGGCAGATATGGCACAGAGAGAACTTTTCGACGATCCGCTCATCATTCTTGCCGGCGCGCACCACCCGCTGGCGCAGGCCCGCCGGCCCCCGACGATTGCGGCGCTCGCGCGGTATCCATGGATCGTGGCCGCGGCTGGTACGCCGTTAAGGGCGCATTGGCAGTCGATGTTCGAGGAGGTCGGCGTTACGCCACCACGCGTGCCGATGGAATGCGGCTCAGTCATGATCGTCCGGCAAATTCTTGTCGAAAGCGATTTCCTCACTCTGCTGTCGCCCGATCAGGTCAGTGTGGAACTGGAGGCGGGGTGGCTCGTGAGAATTGCAGGCCCGGTGCGTCCGATGTCGCGCACCATCGGTTTGACCGTCCGATCGGATTGGCGGCCTACGCCGGCACAGGCTGCTCTGATCGAGGTTATCGAGGAACAGGCCGCAGTGCTGCGCGACGAACACACTTCGTAATTTCTAATGCATTAGGTGCCAATCCGATTGGCGGTGCGTGGACGGTTGCCGCTAATCTCGGCAAATGGATCAGATTGCTGTCGCTTTGATTGGTTTCGGAGAAGCGGGCCGCAGCTTTGCGGAAGCAGGGTCCTGGTCGACTTCGGCGCGTGTCTTCGACGTTTTGACCGATGATCCGGCCAGCGCCGACCGCAAGCGTCGTGAGTATCTGGCAGCTGGCGTTGCGGGAAGCGACACGCTTGCCGATGCGGTGAGCCGCTCGCCGCTGGTGCTTTCGCTGGTGACGGCAGATCAAGCCGTCGTGGCCGCGCGCGCCGCCGCCTCGCTGGTCGCTCCTGCTGCGATGTTCTGTGACATGAACAGCGTGGCGCCTGAAACCAAGCGCATCGCCGCACAAACGATTGAAGCTGCCGGCGGGTGGTATGTGGACGTGGCGGTCATGGCGCCGGTCAATCCCGCCAAGCTCTCCGTACCGCTGTTGCTGAGCGGCGTCAGAGGGAGCGACGCGGCGGCGGCACTGGAGCGGTTGGGTTTCACGAATATCCGGGTAGTGGGCGACAAGGTCGGTCAGGCCTCGGCGATCAAGATGATCCGTTCGGTGATGGTGAAAGGTATCGAAGCCCTCACCGCAGAATGCGTGCTCGCGGCGGAAAGGGCAGGGGTCACGGCTGAAGTGCTCGGCTCGCTCGGCCCCGAATGGGATGCCAAGGCGGACTATAATCTCGACCGGATGATGGTTCATGGCCTGCGCCGCGCCGCCGAGATGGAAGAAGTTGCGCTCACGCTCGAAGGGTTGGGGGCAGCAAGCGGGATGACTCGCGAGGCTGTCGCGCTGCATCGCCGTCTGGGTCGATTGGGGGTCACACCTCCGCCGGAAGGGCTTTCCGCGAAAATCGAGAAAATCACCGATCTGGAATCCAAACTAGTGGGGAGGGTTGACGCCGCATGAGTCTGATTATCGACTGCCATGGTCATTATACCGTGCTGCCCAAGGGGCACGATGCCTGGCGAGAGGAGCAGAAGGCGGCTTTCAAAGCGGGCGTGCCTGCGCCGGCCTATCCGGAGATTTCCGACGATGAAATCCGTGACACCATCGAATCCAACCAGCTTCGCCTGATCAAAGAGCGTGGCGCCGACCTCACGATCTTCTCTCCCCGGGCGTCTGCGATGGCCCCGCATGTCGGTGATGCCGGTGTCGCGAAGGAATGGGCGATCCGCTGCAACGACCTGATCTCGCGCGTGGTCGGCCTTTATCCGGAAACTTTCGTTGGCGTGTGCATGCTGCCGCAATCGCCCGCAGCCGACATGGTGAACAGCATCGCGGAACTGGAACGCTGCGTCGATATGGGATTTATCGGGTGCAATCTGAACCCCGACCCGGGCGGCGGCCATTTCCAGCATCCGCCGCTGACAGACCGTTACTGGTATCCCTTTTACGAGAAGATGGTGGAGCTGGACGTTCCGGCGATGATCCACGTGTCGGGCAGCTGCAATCCCGCGATGCATGCCACGGGCGGATACTACATCGCGGCCGACACGATCGCCTTCATGCAGTTGCTCGAGGGAGATCTGTTCAAGGATTTCCCCACCTTGCGCTTCATCATCCCGCATGGCGGCGGTGCCGTCCCCTATCATTGGGGGCGTTACCGGGGCCTGGCCGACATGCTGAAGAAGCCGGCCCTCGATGCGCATCTGATGAACAACATCTTCTTCGACACCTGCGTCTATCACCAGCCAGGCGTCGACCTGTTGGCCGATGTGATCGACAACAAGAATATCCTGTTCGGTTCGGAAATGGTCGGTGCGGTGCGCGGCATCGATCCTACCACCGGCCATTATTTCGACGATACCAAGCGTTATGTGGACGCGCTCGTGATCAGCGACGCGGAGCGTCATGCGATCTTCGAAGGGAACGCCCGCCGGGTTTTTCCGCGGCTCGATTCCCGATTGAAGGAGAGAGGGCTGTGAGCTTCGTTTCGAAAGCCTTCGTTTCGACTGCTTCCGGTGACAAATATGTCCAGCAGCTCATCAAGCATTGGAGCCACCGGTTCGAGACGTCCTATGCCGATGGAGAAGGCCTAGTCCCCTTTTCTGACGTGGCTTCAGCGAGCTTTACCAGCGATCCGGAGGGTATCCGTATCGTCCTGCGCACATCAGGCGCGGAAGAGGCTGAAACCCTGCGGGGGGTAATCGAGAGCCATCTCGACAGGTTCGCCTTTCGGGAAGCCCCTTTGTCTTATACCTGGGAGGATGGGCGGTGACTGGTCGAACAAGGGATATTCACGCCTATTTGGCCGAGTTCGACGATATCCCCGGCACGCGGGTCTATACGGCAAAACGTGCCCGGCAGGGCTATTGGATGAACCAGTTCGCGATGAGCCTGATGAAAGCCGAAAACCGTGAGCGCTGGAAAGCCGATGAGCGTGCCTATATCGATGAATGGCCGATGACCGAGGATCAGAAGCAGGCCGTTCTGGATCGGGACTATAATCGCTGCCTCGATCTCGGCGGCAATATCTATTTTCTGGCCAAGGTCTTCTCGACGGATGGGCTCAGCTTCCTACAGGCCGTCGGCACGATGACCGGCATGAGCCCCCAGGACTATCAGGCGATGATGATTGCCGGCGGCCGCTCGCCTGAAGGCGTCCGCTCGATTCGGGAGAAAAGGTGATGGCCCGCATTTCCGCCGGCGTCGCGACAAGCCATATTCCCGCGATCGGCGCCACGATCGACAACGGCAAGACGGGCGAGCCTTATTGGGCGCCGGTATTTGCCGGCTATGACTGGTCGAAGCAATGGATCGCCGAAGAAAAGCCCGACGTAGTCATCATTGTCTACAATGACCATGCGTCGGCTTTCGACATGCGGATAATCCCCACTTTCGCGATCGGCTGCGCCGATCGCTACGGTATTTGTGATGAAGGCTGGGGACCGCGGCCGGTGCCGGAGGTGATCGGGCATGCAGACCTTGCTTGGCACATTGCGCAAAGCCTGATCCTGGACGAGTTCGACATGACCATCATCAACGAGATGGACGTCGACCACGGCTTGACCGTTCCGCTCAGTCTCATGTTCGGTCAGCCCGAGGCCTGGCCGGTAAAGGTCATTCCGATTGCCGTGAATGTGGTCACATATCCGCCGCCATCGGGCAACCGGTGCTGGCAATTGGGCGAGGCGATCGCGCGGGCAGTGGCGAGCTTCCCCGAAGATCTCAACGTGCAGGTCTGGGGTACGGGTGGTATGAGCCACCAGTTGCAGGGGCCTCGAGCGGGCCTGATCAATGCGGAATGGGACAACCGCTTCCTCGATTTGATGAGCACAAATGACGGGGAGACGCTTCGTACCATTCCCCATATCGAATATCTGCGCGAGACGGGCTCCGAAGGCATCGAAATGGTGATGTGGCTCATCATGCGCGGGGCGCTGGGCCGCATGGTCAAGCCATTGCATCGGCACTATCACGTCCCGGCGTCCAATACCGCGGTCGGACATCTCATATTGAGGCCGGCTGAGAGTTCGTCATCGGAGGTCTAGTGGACTTCGAAGACCTCAAGGCCAGAGTGATCGAACTGCGTGAGACGCAACAATCGATCGCCTCGGTTGTCCAGGACCAACCGCCTGACTGGCGGAAGGAAGTGGTTCGTTTGAGGCTCGAATTGTCGCGCAAGCTGGGCTTTGTCAGCAATTCTACGAATGACTGGCAAGCGCACGCGAGTGCTTCGGCTGCCTGGTCGCGGTTTCGCAAAAACCTGTCGGTCTTGCGCGCCGCGCTGGCTGAGCATCAAGCTCGCTGGCCGGCGGTGGCGCTAGACGAGAGAGCGACTGATTTTCAGGCGTCTACTCGACGCATACGCAAGGCCTTTGATGACCTCGAGCAGGGGCTCGCTGAACTGCAACTGGCTGCTTCGCGAAGCAACCCAACATAAGGAAATGTCACATATGCGGATTGCACTGGCTGGTGCGGGCGCCTTTGGCGAGAAGCACCTGGATGGCCTCAAGAACATCGATGGCGTGACCGTCACTTCGCTGGTCGGCCGCGAGCTGGAGCCGACCCGGGCGATAGCCGAGAAATACGGTGTCGGCCACGTCACTACAGAACTCGATGAAACGCTTGCCCGCGACGACGTCGATGCGGTCATTCTATGCACGCCTACGCAGATGCACGCTAAGCAAGCTATTGCCTGCATGGAGGCAGGCAAGCATGTCGAGGTAGAGATTCCGCTGGCGGACAGCTGGGCAGACGCGCAAGCGGTCCTGGCCAAGCAGAAGGAAACGGGTCTGGTCTGCATGGTGGGCCACACCCGTCGGTTCAATCCGTCGCACCAATATGTGCACAACAAGATCCGGGCCGGAGAACTGAACGTCCAGCAGATGGACGTCCAGACCTATTTTTTTCGCCGCAAGAACATCAACGCGAAGGGTGAGCCGCGTAGCTGGACGGACCATCTGCTGTGGCATCATGCCGCGCATACGGTGGACCTTTTCGCCTATCAGGCCGGAAAGATCGTCGAGGCACATGCGCTGCAGGGGCCAATCCATGCGGAACTTGGGATCGCGATGGATATGTCGATCCAATTGAAGAGCGAAACCGGCGCTATCTGCACCCTTTCGCTGTCGTTCAATAATGACGGACCGCTCGGCACTTATTTCCGGTATATCTGCGATAACGGCACCTACATCGCGCGCTACGACGACCTGGTGAACGGCAAGGAGGAGCCGATCGACGTTTCCCAGGTGGATGTGTCGATGAACGGCATCGAGTTACAGGATCGTGAGTTCGTCGCGGCCATCCGCGAGGGTCGCGAGCCCAATTCCTCAGTCGCCGGCGTATTCGATTGCTATCGCGTGCTTGGCGAACTGGAAGCGCAGCTTGTCCGCTGATCCCTTCGCGCTACCACAGGCAGGAAGAGCATAGTATGACCGCGACCCTTCCAAAGCGCGCTTTAGGCCCGTTTTCCGTGTCAGCAATTGGTCTTGGCTGCATGAACCTTTCGCATGGGTATCAGCCGCGTCCCGAGGCTGAAGCAGCTGAACGGCTACTGTTACATGCGTTGGATAGAGGCGTCACGTTCTTCGATACGGCTGCTCTCTACGGGTTCGGAGCAAATGAGACGCTGATCGGGCGTGCCTTGGGACATCGCCGCAAGGATTTCGTCCTTGCCAGCAAATGCGCGCTTGGCGAGATCAATGGAAAACGCGGTCTCGACGGTTCGGCGGCGGCGATCACGCAGACATTGGATGAAGCATTGATACGATTGAGGACCGATGTCATCGACCTCTACTATCTTCACCGCCTCGATCCGAAGGTACCGATGGAAGAGTCGGTCGGCGCCCTGTCGCGGGCAGTGGAGGCAGGAAAAATTCGCACGATCGGTTTGTCGGAAGTATCGGCAGAAACGATCCGCGCGGTACATGCGATCCATCCGGTGACAGCTGTCCAGACCGAATATTCGCCCTGGACGCGCAATGTGGAACTTGCCGTACTCGATTGCTGCGAGGAGCTCGGGATTGGCTTTATCGCCTTCTCGCCTCTGGCTCGCGGCTTGTTGGCGGGAAGTGTGGGTACGGCAGGTTTCCAGCAAGGCGACCTGAGAGCCGCGATGCCGCGGTTCCAGGAACCTCATTTGACGCGGAACCTCGGGCTTTATGATCAGATGGCTGGGTTGGCCCGGGCTGCAGATTGCACTCCGGCGCAGCTCTGCCTCGCCTGGCTGCTTTCAAAGCGCGACTTCGTCGTTCCGATCCCCGGGACCACGAACATTGATCATCTCGATGAAATTCTGGATACCCTGTCGTTGACCATCTCCGAGGTCGTGTTTGACCAAGTGGACGCCCTTTTCGCTTTTGGCGCCGTTTCGGGACCTCGTTATTCAAAGGAAGCCCAATCGCAAATTGGTACCGAGATTTGGGAGGGTGAGCCGCTTGCCAGCTAGACTGTTCAGGTGAAACGGGTCGTTCGGGACCGGCGACGCAGGGTCGCGGCCGCAGTTCGCCGGCCGGCCGGTGCCCCGCCCGGTCCGAGGAAGGCTCAGCTTCGGCGCGTCGAAATTCTGGAAGCGGCGAGGCGATTGTTTGTTGAGCGAGGCTATGACGCGACGACGATGGATGACGTTTGCGTTGAAACTGGCCTCGCTAAGGGCACACTTTACCATTATTTTTCAAGTAAGACCGAATTGCGTGCGGCACTTCGGGACAACTTCTGCAACATGATATTGAACCGTGTCAAAAGCAGGATCAGTCTTTGCGAATCCGACGATTTTTTCACGCGGATCGATCTTCTGGTCGAGACGGCGGTGGAAAGTTATCTGGACACGCCCGAGTTGCGGGATGTGATCTTCTTCAGTGGGGATACGCCGCTCAGATCCGTGGCCGTGAACGACGGGCTTGTGGGCTATATCAGCGATCTGCTTTCACAAGGAACGCTGGAGGGCGCATGGTGTGTGGATGATCCCCACGCGCTATCAACGCTGATCTATTATAGCATCCATGCGATCGCAGACGATGCCTTGATGAGCGGTGCGCGACGCCCTCGAAGCGCGGTGCGTGTCTCGAAACTGGTCGCTATCACGCCGGACTAACGCTTCTCATCTGGTTTCGCGCAATCAAGATTCCGCGAGTATCGTCGGGCGTTTACATGCATCAGCTATCAGAATGGATGGCTTCTCATCAAATGAGAGTGTCCATACCGCGAAGGCATCCATCGGCCGGATTTGTTAGGGAATGCCAAACTGGATTTCAGGGAAATAGCAAACGTGAATCTTAGCCTTGCGGAGCCAAAACTGCTCCGGGCGCAAGCTTTTGTCGATGGCGCATGGATCGACGGCGAAGCGCGAATCGACGTCTTGAATCCGGCAGACAGCTCCTTGGTCGGCTCGGTCCCGGATCTCGGGTATCGCGAGGCCGAAGGTGCCGTCGACGCGGCCTATCGTGCCTTGACCGATTGGCGAAAAGCTACAGGCAAGCAGCGGGCCGCGATTTTGCGGCGCTGGTATGATCTGGTGCTCGTCCATACGGATGATCTGGCGCGCCTTCTGACGGCCGAGCAAGGCAAACCGTTGCACGAGGCCAAGGCCGAGGTGGTGTATGCGGCATCGTTCATCGAATGGTTCGCGGAGGAGGCGAAGCGTGTGAACGGAGATGTCTTAGCACCTCATGCGGCCGACCACCGTCTCCTGGTGCGACGCGAACCCGTGGGTGTGGTAGGCGCTGTAACACCCTGGAATTTTCCGCTCGCCATGATCACCCGAAAGGCAGCGCCAGCTCTGGCTGCCGGCTGTACCATGGTGCTGAAGCCGTCGGAATTGACGCCGCTTTCAGCGCTCGCTTTGGCGTGGCTGGCCGACCAGGCCGGAGTGCCGGCGGGAGTTTTCAATATCGTGACCGGTCAGCCCGCGCCGATCGGCGATGTGCTGACGGCTGACAAGCGCGTTCGCAAGTTCACCTTCACTGGTTCGACAGGCGTTGGCAAGATGCTCGCCGCCCGTTGTATGAGCACCGTGAAGAAGGTTTCCCTCGAATTGGGTGGAAACGCGCCGTTCATTGTCTTTGATGATGCGAAACTCGACGATGCGGTTGAAGGCGCAATAGCATCAAAGTTCCGGAATTCAGGTCAGACCTGCGTCTGCACAAATCGCATTCTGGTCCAATCCGGCGTTTATGAAGCCTTTTCCCGGCAGCTGGCGGCACGTGTTCGCGCGCTTGCCGTCGGGCCGGGTCTTTCGACCGGCGCGGATCAGGGGCCATTGATCGATGAACGTGCCGTTGCAAAGGTCGAAAGCCATATCGAAGACGGCGTCAAACATGGTGCCAGGATATTGACCGGAGGGCGACGAGTGCCCGGGGCAGGCCATTTCTTCGAGCCGACCGTTCTCGTAGATGTTTCGCCGGATGCTCTCCTATGTCGGGAGGAAACCTTTGGCCCCCTTGCCGGCCTCGTCCGTTTCCAGACAGAGGATGAGGCGATCAATTTGGCGAATGCCACGGACAGCGGCTTGGCGGCTTATGTATACACGCAATCCCTTGAGCGCAGTTGGAAGGTGAGTGAGGCTCTTGAATATGGGATGGTTGGGCTCAACACCGGCCTGATTTCGACGGAGGTCGCGCCTTTCGGTGGGGTGAAGGAATCCGGTCTCGGGCGGGAAGGATCACGATATGGGATCGATGAGTATCTCAATTTGAAATTCGTCTGTCATCAGATCGGTTAGGACGCATCCGATTCCAAGCGTTTCTTTAGAACTGGATTGTCAAAGAGAAACGGCAAAAAACGAACGCGCTGGCTGTTGATGACAGGCCGTTACTACGGTAGCTGAATCGACCGCGCGATTAAGCTCGTGCGACAGTCGAACAACGTAGTGCGTACGAGCTTATCATGGCGAAGAAGACCGACATTATCAACGAATATGAAGCAGCGGCTGTCGCCTTACGCCACCTATATAGCGTCTGTTCGGCAATCCCGATCTGACGACAGGCCTCGTCGGTGGTCCCGCCTCGCCCGACAATCACATCAACCTCACGCAGCTTCGCGATGATCTGTTCCGGCGTAAATCGCTGACGTCCCATATATTTCTCCATTCCTTTCGCCCGCTCGGGCTCTCTTCAGAAATGGACCAATTTTCTCAAGGCAGACCAATTTTATGAAAATCAATCGACCAGCCGCGCAAAAAGTAACGGCCATACTGCGTCGGCGAACAAAAGATCATGGAGGCGCTCAACCGCCAGTGACGTTCATATGGCGTTCGACAGCCGGCTGTGATCGCGCAATGTCGAACTCGTGGCGGAGTGGCTTGGCGGTCATTACGGCATCCAGCGCCGCGTCGATCGCATCCCGGCCACCAACACGCATCGCATCGCGCAGTTCGATGCGCTGGTCGCGGCCGAGACAACCAAAAATGGTGCCAGTAGCCGATATGCGGATGCGGTTGCAGCCGGCGCAGAAATTGTCGGTGAGGGGCGTAATGAAGCCTATCCGCCGACTGGTTTCGGCAACGTCATAATAGCGCGCCGGTCCGCCGGTTCGGTGGAGCGACGGAATCAGGACATATTCGCGCGCCAGCCGACGTTTCACGAGGTCGAGGGGCAGATAATGATTGGTCCGGTCTTCTTCCACCGCACCCAACGGCATCGTCTCGATCAGCGAGAGATCGAATCCCCGTTCGCCGCACCAGCCAACCATTGTTCCGATTTCATCTTCGTTGAGCGCCTTGAGCGCAACCATGTTGATCTTCACGGCGAGGCCCGCGTCTTGCGCGGCGGCGATCCCGGCCAACACCTGGTCCAGGTCGCCGCGCCGGGTGATCGCCCGGAAGCGCTCGTGGTCGAGGCTGTCGAGGCTGATGTTGAGTCTGCGAATGCCATATCGATGGAGGTCGCGCGCGACTGTGGCGAGCTGGGTAGCGTTGGTTGTCATCGTCAGCTCATCAAGGCCGTTGCCGATGTGTTGGCCGATCGCCTCCACCAACCCGACGATGCCGCGACGGACCAGAGGCTCGCCACCGGTCAGGCGGATGCGTCGCACACCTCGCGCGATCAGGGCATCGGCCAGTTCCGCCAGTTCCTCCAGGGTGAGGAGGTCCTGGCGCGGCAGGAACTCCATGCGCTCGGCCATGCAATAACGGCAGCGCAGGTCGCACCGATCGGTGACGGACAGGCGGACATAAGTGATCGTTCGGCCGAAACGGTCGGTCAGGCTGCGCCAAGGCTTCCCTCTATCGGGAGTTGGAGTGGCCGTGAGGCCTTCCCGTTCAGCCATGGCGCACACGTCCCTCCCTGTTCATGGCCTGTTGCCCCTGATCCAGGGATGATGTGGAGGAGTCATCCTTCGTCAGCAGGCTTCGCAGGCAGCCTATCAAATTCGGCAGCGAGATTGGCTGATATGCGCTCGAGGACCGATCGACAGATTTCAACTTCGCGCGGCTCGATGCCAGCAACAGCGACCTTGTTGATGTCGATCGCGTATTGCATCAGCTCCTTTTCGAGCGCACGGCCATGATCTGTAAGAGTAATCCGCAATTTTCGACGATCATCCTTGTCCTTGGCGCGTTGCACCAGCCCTTGCCGAAGCATGGCGTTTATCATGGCGACCGTCGTATTTTCGGTGACGTTAGTCATGTCGCTCAGATATTTTTGGGTCACCCCGTCCCTGAGCCATAGGACACGAAGATAGTACCAGAAACCGGTTTTGAGTTCGTGCTTGGCCAAATAGGCACTCAAGAGCCGATCGAACCGTCGGTGGCAGCGCCGAACCTGATAGCCCAAACTCAGTTCCGGATCGAGTTTGGGGGCGTGCTTCGACATCTGTTCACTCCTGACGGGTTCAACCGATCCTCCACTCGCACAGACGCCGCACGAACGCATCGCAAAACCGTACCCGGCACCCGAAACCCATATTCCTATGATGGTCCTCGGGATATTAAACGTGTCCCGAGGACCATCATGTGAGCAGTAGACTGGCCTCGTGCAGGATGGTTTCTTAGATGCGGAACTCGGCGAAAGTCTCGGGCGCGAACATCTCTTCTATGGTGAGCTGGCGGGGCGACAGGCCCTGCTCGTGATGGTAACGCGTGAATGTCTCGATGACGTGGCGGTTCTTTTCGATGCCATAGGGCCACCATTCCCTGCCCATCGTAGCAATAGTGTCCTCCACTGCGGCGATCTGCCATGGCAACATCGTTTTCAGCGATGCCGACACCAACAATTGTTCATAGCTCAACCGCTGGGCTTCTACGAATGCCTTGTAAAGCGCCTGAGCAATCCATCGATTCTTCTCATACACGTCTCGCCGGATGGCCACGACATGCATGATCGGGAAGATTCCTGTCTTCGCGAAATAGGCTTTTTCAACGTCCACAAAATTGGGGAAGAGGCGCCGAACCTTGCCCGGCTCCGAATAGAAGGTCGACGGCGCCCGCGCAGTATGCAGCGCATCGATCTCTCCATCCGCCAGCATGCGCTTCAAGGTCTGGGTGGGTCCGATCGGCTCGACCTTGAACTTGTCGGGTAGATTGAGCTTCAGCTTCTCCTCGCGCCCCGGCTCCTCTTCACCACCCGTGACGTAGGTGACCGACGCAGGATCAATGCCATACTCGTCCTGCAGGATGCCGCGGATCCAGACCGGAGCCGTCATCTGATATTCAGGCACGCCGATCCGCTTGCCGACGAGATCCTCGGGCTTTTCGATGCCGCTTTTGGCGGAGACGAAAATGCAGGAGTGGCGGAAGAAGCGCGAAGGAAAGACGGGAATGGCGATGAAGCCAGGATTCTCGCGGCCCAGGGTCACGCAATAGGACGACATCGACAGTTCAGCGACATCGAATTCTCGATTGCGCAGCATGCGGAAGAAGGTTTCCTCGACATCCAGAACCTGAAAGTTGAGGTCGATGCCGTCGGGCCGGACCGCGCCCGTCTGGAGGGCTTCGGTGCGGTCATAGCCCCAACAGGCGAGGGAAAGGCTCAGTCTGGTCATTGTCACGGTTTCTCCGATAGAGTGTCGAGAAGTTGGTTGGGCGCTACGTCCGTATTGCGTCGGCTCGATTCGAGGAGCGCGACGCAACAGGCCATGGTATCAAGTCCCCAGCGCCCGTCATGGATCGGGCGGCGAATGCCTAGGCAACCGCCGACAAACTCGTCGATGACTTCCTTGCGCGGCAGGGCAGGGGGCTCGATCGGCTGGAAATCGCGTTCGGTGTCCCCATAAATTGAGAGCCCCTTGGGCGACAGTTTCAGGTCCGCGCGGTCGCAGCTGACGATGATGAAACCGAAATGCTCATGATGCGGCGCTGGCGTGTCGGCAGCGACAGCCGGGACGCCGTATGTGCGCTTCAGTTTGGCTTCGATTTCATCCTGCGATGATAGCGTCGCAAGCCTCTTACGCGCCTCGCCGTAGCGATCCGGGTCCTTGTCATAGCCAAGCTCCGCTATCCACCCCACCAGTTCGTCGCTGTCATAATGCGCATATCCGCTATAGGTCAGCGACGCTGCAGCACCGGCTTCAAATGTCACCAGCGCCGTATAGGCGCCTTCGCTCGGGCGGCTGCTATCCCAGTTGGCGGCGACGGCGCGAACAGATGAAACGGGCTGCCCGACAAGGCGGCGCACGACATCGATCTGGTGCGCCGCTTGGCTGTAGACGACGCCGCCGCCACGGGCGCTATCCAGTTCTTCCGGACGCCTGGGCCGGAACATGAAATCGGTGAAGTTGAGCGCCGTGACCATCCGCACGGCACCGAACCTGCCTGAGGCAACCAATTGCGCGGCAGCCTGTACGGGTGCATCGAAGCCGTGGCTGGGTCCGACCACGAGCACCTTGCCGGCATCGGCGGCGGCGCGCTCTATACGCGCGCAATCTGCAAGCGTTGTCGCCATCGGCTTTTCGACCAGCACATGCTTTCCAGCCCGCAGAGCGGCGATGGCCTGCTCGGCATGCAACTCATGCGGGGTGGCTATATAAACCGCATCGATAACCGGCGAATACAAGAGCGCGTCGAGCGTATCGAACGCCGGCGCGCCGAATTCGTCCGCGAAGCGTTCCCGAGCTTCGCGGCGCAGGTCGAAAGCCCCGGCAAGCGCTACGCGAGAATCGGCCTTCAGCGCGGGCAGAGTGAGCATGAAACCCCGGCCGAGCCCAATGATTCCTAGTCGCAACGCATTTGCCATTCTTTGCCTGCCGCTCCCTTCAACCCGAAAATCAGGCTTGAAAAAGCCATTACTACGATATAGAAGTAATTTCAAGGGCGCATCCTGAGGGTGATTCGTCTTCGTGCCAAGCCAAAATGAGGAGGGTAGCTAATGACTCCGGAACAAAATGATCTGCTTTGCCGTGTGGAGGGCGAGGCCCCAATGGGGAAGCTGATGCGGCAGCACTGGTTGCCCGCCTGCATGATCGAGGACGTCGCCGAGCCAGACGGCACGCCGTTGCGTGTTCGCTTGCTGGGTGAGAACATGGTCGTGTTCCGCAATACGGAGGGGCGCATCGGTGCGCTCGACGAGCTGTGCCCGCACCGGCGCGCTTCCCTTGCCTTCGGTCGCAACGAGGAATGCGGCCTGCGTTGCCTTTATCATGGCTGGAAATTCGATGTGGACGGCAATGCCGTCGACATGTCTTCCGAGCCGGTCGATGCAAAGCTACGCGGCACGATGAAGACCAAGGCATATCCGGTGGTAGAATCTGCTGGTTTCGTCTGGGTGTGGATGGGTGACCCGGAAAATGTCATCCCTTTCAGCCCGCCGAACTGGTCGGCCGCGCCGGCTGAGAAGATCAGCATCGTGAAAATGCATGGCGGCTGCAACTGGGCGCAGGTTCTCGAAGGGTCGATCGATTCGGCGCACAGTTCGAGCCTGCATTCATCGAACATGCCGACGGCCACCGAAGTAAGCGGCTCGACGGCTACGGACACCGCGTGGCTTCGCCCGTCGGCCGACAAGGCGCCCAAGATTGAAGTGCAGAAAACGCCGTTCGGCTTTCGTTATGCTGCTATCCGCAAGCCGATCATCGATGCGGACAAGCAGGACTATGTACGCATGACTCTGTTCCAGGCTCCGTTCACGGTGCACATCCCGTCCAACGACCAATATCATCTGTCACAGATGCTGGTTCCGATCGACGATGTGAACACCATGTTCTATTGGATCGCCTGGCATCCGACGAAGGGCATCAGTCAGGATGCCTGGCGCAAGTTCTGCGGGGCGGAGATTGGCAAGGACGTCGAGCCCGTTACCTTCAAAAAGCGGCGCAACGCCGAAAACAACTATCTGCAGGACCGGGCCCTGATGAAAGCCGGCGACTTTACCGGCATCTACGGCATTCCCTGTCAGGACATGGCGATGTGGGAATCGATGGGGCCGATCGCCGACCGCAGCGAGGATCTGCTCGGCTCGAGCGACAAGGCGATCTTCACCTTCCGCACCCAGATGTATCGCGCCGCCCAGGCTGTTCAGAAAGGCGAGCCGGCACTGGGTGCTGTAGAACCGCGCGTGCCACTGGCGAAGCTCATGTCGTTCGAGGGCATGGTCCCCAAGGGCGATGACTGGCGGCTGATCAACGTCTCCGAGGAGGAGAGGCGCTTGACCGGCGTCTTCGCCGACAAGGAAGAAGTTGAAGATCTGGCGGACGCGGTTTCCTGATGCGTGAGTCGGATTTGATCGCGGGCCTGGATCAGCAACAACTCGACAACTTCGTCGATTATGTTCTGAGTGAGGATCTGGGGAGCGGAGACGTCACGAGCCGTGTGTCAGTCCCCGCCAGCGCGCGCTTTTCCGCCGTTCTGGCTGCCCGGCAACCGATAGTGGTTGCCGGGCTCCAGCTGGCAGCCCCCGTTTTTGGGAAGCTCGGCCCCCGGGTCGCTAACCGATTCCTGGTGCAGGATGGGGACAATGTTGCCGCTGGGCAGCCCCTCATGCGAATTGCGGGAAGCGCGCAGCTCATGCTCGCGGCCGAGAGGTCCGCTCTCAATACGCTCCAGCACCTGACCGGCATCGCGACGGTGACGCGATCTTATGCCGAAGCGATCGCCGGTACGGATTGCGTCCTTCTCGATACGCGCAAGACAATTCCCGGTCTTCGGGCGATCGAGAAATATGCCGCCAAGGTGGGCGGGGCGCGGAATCATCGCATGCGTCTGGATGACGGTATCCTGATCAAGGACAACCACATCGCCGCCGCTGGCAGCATTGTCGAAGCGGTCAAGGCTGCGAAAGCCGCCAATACCGGGCTGGAAGTCCAGGTCGAGGTTGACGGGATCGAACAAATCGAGCCTGCGCTGATGGCGGGGGCGGATCGTCTGCTTTGCGACAACATGTCTCCTGCCAAGCTCAAAGAGGCCGTCGCCCTTGTCGGCGGCCGCGTCCCCATCGAAGCGTCAGGCGGCGTGCGGCTCGATACGATTAGGGAAATCGCGTCGACTGGCGTCGATTTTGTATCAGTCGGGCGCATCACCCAAAGTGCTCCCGCGGCCGATATCGGATTGGACTACGCGCTTTCCCCATGAGCCTTGCGCGCCAAGGCGGCGTGGAGGTTTTTCAGTCGATAGCAGACTGCCAAAAAGCATATTTGGAAATTAGAGGACTAATGGAGATTACCGTTACAACGCGCACTGGCGAGCGCGTGACCGTCACACCGAATGGCGCAACCACGTTACTGGAAGCGATCCGCGACGCAGGCATCGACGAGTTGCTTGCATTGTGCGGAGGGTGTTGCTCCTGCGCAACCTGCCATATCCAGGTCGATGAAGCGTTTCTCGATCGCTTGCCACCCATGAGTACGGATGAGGACGATCTTCTGGACTCGTCCGAGCACCGTTGCTCAAGATCTCGGTTATCCTGTCAGTTGACTATCTCTGATGCTCTGGACGGACTTTGCATCACGATTGCGCCGGAAGATTGAGGGCACTTGAGTTCGCAAAGAGAGCTCAATCAGGCTCTTGCCGTTAACCGACGGCGTGACAAGCAAAGCACGGCTTATGTAATCCTGTAAGGAAGCTATCTATCCCATGAGCGAGCGGTACGATGTTCTTATTGTTGGGGCCGGGCATGGGGGAGCTCAAGCCGCGCTCGCGCTGCGCCAGCATAAATATGCGGGAAGTGTGGCACTGCTGGGAGATGAGCCAGATCCGCCATATGAACGCCCGCCGCTCTCCAAGGAATATTTCTCAGGCGAAAAGAGCTTCGAAAGAATTCTCATTCGACCTCAGGCAATCTGGGCCGAGCGCGATATCGAGTTGCAGCTCCTGCGACGGGTTGTGGCCGTCGATCCGGCGGAGCAAAATGTTGTGCTCTCCGACGGAAGCCGCATTGGCTATGGCAAGCTGATCTGGGCAACTGGCGGTGCGCCTCGTCGCTTGAGCTGTTCGGGAAGCGATCTCATGGGTGTCCACAACGTCCGCACTCGTGCTGACGCTGACCGCATGCTGGCCGAGACGCCGAAAGTGCAGAATGTCGTGGTGATCGGTGGCGGGTATATCGGCCTCGAGGCGGCTGCGGTACTCGCCAAGCTCGGCAAGCAAGTGACGGTGCTGGAAGCGATGGATCGTGTGCTGGCAAGGGTCGCTGGTGAACCGCTTTCTCGTTTTTATGAGGCTGAACATCGGGCGCATGGCGTTGAGATCCATTTGAACGCCAAAATGGATTGCCTGATTGGACATGATGGATGGGTAACGGGTGTCCGGATGTCTGACGGCTCGGTCTTACCCGCAGACATGGTTGTCGTCGGCATCGGGATCGTTCCGGCCGTAGAGCCATTGATCGCGGCGGGTGCGGCAAGCGGGAACGGGGTAGAAGTCGATGAATTCTGTCAGACTTCGTTGCCGAACATTTACGCGATCGGCGATTGCGCGATCCATGCCAACCCCTTTGCTGGCGGTCAGCGGATCCGGTTGGAGTCAGTTCAGAACGCCAATGACCAGGCCATAACGGCCGCCAGGCATATTGCTGGTGACGCCGCGCCGTACCACGCCGTTCCCTGGTTCTGGTCGAACCAATATGATCTCAAGCTCCAGACTATCGGGCTTAGCTTGGGATACGATGAAGTCGTCGTGCGGGGCCAGAGCGCAGCGCGCAGCTTCACGCTCGTATATCTTAGCAAGGGTAAGGTGCTGGCCCTTGACTGCGTCAACTCTGTGAAGGACTATGTTCAGGGTAAGGCACTCGTTATCACGCAGGCCACTCCTGATAAATCTGTACTTGCAAACCCTGAGATTCCTATCAAGTCACTTTTGGTGAGTTGATAGAACTGTTGTTATAATAACAATTCTGATAAATTTCTGAGTATATACAAAATTAACTGAAACTTTCTCTTTACACATGTGAAGGTTTTTCTTGTATTTTCTAGAATCAGTTTGGCAGTACATAGACATAGTTGATATGTATTTTTGATTTCGGGTGGCCGGAATTGCATGTTTTGCGACGAAAAGGCAGGTCGTGCCTGCCCGTACTGATTTGCCGCTTACGATGGATAGCATCATGCACGCCTCCGTCCTTATCATCCTGCATGAGGGTCATAAGATGCTCCAGGTCCACGCAAGCGAGGCGGCTTCCTGGAAGGCACTCCTGGGTTTTGTAGAGCAGCAATGGCAGGCCCGCTTCGGTTCGCTTTTGCCACCTCTGGACGAAACGAAGCGGATTGAGGCGTTTTTCAAGGATGAGGGGGATTACCTGATCGGCAAGGTGGACGTATCGGAAATCCGGCAACAAATCGAAGACCAAGACAGCAACGTTCCCGATGCCGGGGAGCAGGTCCGTATTTGAGTGCCTCATATTGGGCGACAGCATCGGGCTGGGGACCGCACGCGCCATCAACGCGAAATATGCCCCCCAGTGCGATGTGCTAGCGGCCGAGCGTGTGCATGCACATCAGATACTTGGATGGCGTTTCCCAACGAAGAAGTACGGCGCATGCGTCTTTTCGGTCGGATCCAACGACGATGCAAGGTCTGATCTCGCCGCCAGGCTGACGAGTATCCGTATCCGGACCATCTGCCATCGGGTCATTTGGCTTCTTCCTTACAGTCGTCAACATGCCTACATTGTGAACTCGGTCGCTGCGACCTATGCTGATGAGACGATCGATCTGCTGCGCTTTCCGACGCGGGATCGGATACACCCGACGCGCTACGACCTCGTAGCGCGGGTACTACTGCGGTCGGACCCGGACTGACGCGCACGCATCTTCTGCATCGCGTTGCAACGCCGACCTTTGGTAAGCGCCGACGGAACGTGACCTTGTTGCCGGCACCGGAATAGGAAAGCTCGCG
>CAZQMD010000031.1:0-29287 GCA_964594185.1 uncultured Afipia sp.
GGGGAGGGAAGGAGCAGACAGCCCCGCAAGAAGGGGAAGAAATATGGCACCGCCCCCCCCCGGGCCGGTGGCGGCCGCCGCGCGCTGTTCGGCGAGCAGCAGGTGACGTGCCCGCAATGCGGATCGGTGAACACCGAGGTGCTGTCCGAGTTCGGCTCGACGTCGTGCAAAGCGCTGTGGCGCTGCAAGAGCTGCCGCGAGCCGTTCGACTACTTTAAATGCCATTAGGGCCTATAGCGATGTCGCACGTTCCAAAATTTCATCGTCTGGCTGTCGCCGATCTGAAGCGCGAGACTGCGGACGCGGTGTCGATGACCTTCGCCATTCCGGGTGAACTGGCTGGAGATTATGCTTTCGCCCCGGGCCAGTACCTGACGCTGCGCACCACCATGGATGGCGAAGAAGTGCGGCGCTCGTATTCAATCTGTTCAAGCCCGGACGATCATGAACTGCGCATCGCAGTGAAGAAGGTCGATGGCGGCGCGTTCTCAAGCTGGGCGCTGGAAGAACTGAAATCCGGTGACGAACTTGATGTGATGACTCCGACCGGCCGCTTCGGCGTGGCACATGCGCCCGATCAGGCGCGCATCCATGTCGGCTTCGCCGCAGGCTCCGGCATCACGCCGATCATGTCTATCGTGCGCGGGATTCTCGCGCGCGAGCCGAACAGCCGCTTTTTCCTGTTCTACGGCAACCGTGCGACCAACGGCATCCTGTTCCGCGAAGCGTTGGAAGAACTGAAAGATCGCTTCATGGGCCGCCTCTCGGTGTTCCATGTGCTGTCGCAGGAAGAGCAGGACCTGCCCATTCTCTATGGCCGTCTCGACCGTCAGAAAGTCGAAGTGCTGCTGCGCGCCATGGTGCCAGCGGCGGCTGTCGATCACGTCTTCGTCTGCGGCCCTGTCGCGATGAGCGAGGAGATTGAGGCCACCTGTCTCGACATGGGCATTCCCGCTGAGCGGGTTCATGTGGAGCGTTTCGTCTCCGAGTTCGGCGGCAAGCCGCGCCCGAAGGTGCAGGTCGCGCCGGAAGCGCCGCCCAAGGCGGTTGCATCGCTCATTGTCGATGGCAAGCGTAAGGATGTACCGATCGCGGAGGGAGAGGTCATTCTCGATGCCGCGCTGCGCGCCGGCATGGACCTTCCATATGCCTGCAAGGGCGGCATGTGCTCGACATGCCGCGCCAAGATCGTCGAAGGCGACGTGACGATGGACGTGAACTATTCGCTGGAGCCTTGGGAGCTGGAGGCAGGTTTTGTTCTCACCTGCCAGGCGCACCCGGTCTCGCCACGCGTCGTGGTCGATTACGACCAGATGTAATTATTTGGCGTCGCGCATAAGCGCGTAGGCAGTCTGCGCCATGGCGACGGGACGTTCGTCGCCGTCCGTCCGCAGCGTGATGCTGCCATAAGCCATGGTCTTGCCCATCCGCACGACGCGCGCTTCGGCGAGAACATCGCTCTTCATGGCCGGGCGCATAAAATGGATGGTCTGATCCACCGTCGTCATGCCGATATATTCGCCTGCAGTGCTGCAGATCGCAAACACCATCGCCGTATCCGCCAGGCTCATCAGCGCCTGACCGCAGATCACGCCGTTGCTACGGCAAAGTCTGTTCGAAAAACGCATGCGCAGGACCGCGCCGTCGCCCCCGATGGTCTCGATCGATAAATCGAGGTCCTGAACCCATGGCGCGAAAACGGACGACAGCAAGGTTTCAGCGGCGGCTTTGTCGAAGGTCGGCATGCGTTATTCCTGTGAGTGGTTATGCGAGCGTGACGGGAAGCGTTGTGAATCCGCGAAAGCGCACGCGCCTTGCGCGGTGCGCGGGACCATTCGCTGCAAAATTCGGGAAACGTGCAAGGAAGCGGCCGATGGCAATGCGGCCTTCGAGGCGCGCGAGGGTGAGGCCGACACAGGCGTGCGCACCGGAGGCGAAAGCAAGATGCCTGTTCGGCGCGCGGGTGATGTCGAGGCGTTCCGGATCACCAAATACATCAGGATCGCGGTTCGCGGCGCCGATGCAAAGCGTAAGCAATGAGCCGGCCGGAAGGGCCACGCCGTCGAGCTCGGTATCCTGAACCACGCGGCGGTTGCCGAGTTGGTTTGAACTTTCAAAGCGCAGGAATTCCTCGACCGCGGTCTTGATTAGCGCGGGATCGTAGATCAGGCGCTGCTTCTGATCGGGGAAACGCAGCAGCAGTTCGAGACCATTGCCGATCAAGTTGGTGGTGGTCTCGTGGCCTGCGTTCAAGATGAAAATGCAGTTCTGCAGAAGTTCGATTTCACTCAGCTTCTCGCCGCTGCTCTCACCCTGAATCAGGCGCGTCAGAACGTCATGGTCTGCATTGCCGGGATGCGCACGGCGATCGGCAACCAGACCGCGCAGATATTCAAGGAAGTCCTGCACGGCCTTCTCGCCACGCGCCTGCACCTCTTCAGTCAGGAACGGTTCGAGCGCGCCGAGGATCGCCAGCGACCAGCCACGCAGCGGCCCGCGATCTTCATGAGGCACAGCCAGCAGGTTGCCGATGACTTCAACAGGGATCGCGGAGGCGAAATCCTCAACGAGGTCGGCCTCGCCGCGCGCTTGCATGTCATCAAGCAGCCGATCGACAAGCGCGATCAGCCCCGACTCCATTTCTGCGATGGCGCGGGGATTGAGCGCTCCGGCAATCAGCCTCCGCACGCGGGTATGAAGCGGCGGATCGTTGAACACCAGACTTGTGGTGTGATGCTGGAATAACAGCGAGCCTGTGCCGTACTTCGGCCCAAACTCGATTTTCTTGTCCGAGCTGAATCGAACCGTATCCTTGTAAATCGCTTCCAGATCGCGGTGCCGGGTCAGGAACAGCGAACCGTCCGGCATCCGGTGGATCGGATCGGCGGATTGCAGCGCGCGATAGGTCGGGTAGGGATCATCGTAGAACGCGTCGGAAAGGTCTTTCAGCGAGAAGTCGCGCGCAATGACGGCGTCCTCGTCCGAGACCGGACGAGGGGCGCCCTGTGCTCCAGTTTGCATCGTTGCCGACACGCGACAGCCTGCGACTCAGGAGACGATGTCGTTAATCTGGACGACGGCCTGCGCCTTGGTGAAGTTCGGAATGTCCGAGAAGATTTCCTTGCCGTGCGCCTTTCCGGCGGCCTTGAAATCATCCATCGAACCGAACGTGATCAGCGCGATCATCTGATAGTCGGGCGCGCTGCCATCAGGTTTCGCGACGCCCTTGATCGCCTGCGCGCTTTTCAGGCCGTGCGGACCCCACCGATCCCTGACCAGCGGCATATGTGTCTTGAGATAGTAGTCGGTGTCGAAGGCTTCTCCGGCCGGATACATCACGGTGACGAGGATCATGGTTTTCTCCCTTTGGTTTTTTGGTCAGGCCGCTGGCCGGACGGCATTCATGGTGAGAAGTTCGTAGGTCGCGGCCGACTCGTCCTTGTCAGTCAAAATCTCGACATCCCACCGCACCTCGCCATACTGCTTGTTGCGCGGCGACTTGTCCTTTGCTGTGAGCCTGACCTTGATGGTTTCGCCCGGCTGGATCGGCTTGATGAAGCGCAGCGAGTCGAGGCCGTAGTTCGCAAGCACCGGACCTGGATCGGGATCGACGAACAGGCCCGCAGCGAACGAGAGCAGCAGATAGCCATGCGCGACGCGGCCGGGGAAGAACGGGTGGCCCTTGGTCGCTTCCTCGTCCATGTGGGCATAGAACGTGTCGCCGGTGAAATGCGCGAAATGCTCGATGTCTTCGAGCGTGATCGTGCGCTCCTTCGAATAGAAGGTTTGCCCGACATCGAGGTCTTCGAAATGAAACCGGAATGGATGCCGGTCCTTCTCGACGATCGGCGCATTCCTGGTCCAGCTTCCGGTCACGCCGGTCAGCATACGGGGCGAGCCCTGCACAGCGGTACGCTGCATGTAGTGATGCACGCTGCGCACGCCGCCAAGTTCTTCGCCGCCGCCCGCGCGGCCGGGACCGCCGTGAACCATCTGCGGCATCGGCGAGCCGTGACCGGTCTGCTCCTTGGCGCAGTCGCGATCGATAATCACGAGCCGTCCATGAAAGGTGCTGATGCCGAACACGAGATCCGATGCCACCTTCGGATCGTGCGTATAAACAGATGCCACAAGGCTTCCGCCGCCGCGATTGGTCAGCGTCACGGCTTCTTCGAGATTACTATAACCCATGACGGTGCTGACAGGACCGAACGCCTCGATCGAGTGCACTTTGGCCGCCTGAATGGGGTTCGCGCAATGCAGGAGGATCGGTGGTACAAAAGCGCCGCGTATGACATCCGCGCCTTGAACGTCAAAATTCTCGGGATCGCCTGCAACAAGCTCTGCTTCGGTCCGCAATGCCTTGACGTGGTTCAGGACGTCGCGGCGCTGATCGAGACCGACCAGCGACCCCATCCGCACGGTTTCGAGTTCCGGATTTCCGATCACCACTTTATCGAGCCGTTCACGCAGCGCTTCGATGACTGCTTCGACATGACCGGTTGGTGCCAGCACGCGGCGGATCGCCGTGCATTTCTGCCCGGCCTTGACGGTCATTTCCTTGGCGACTTCCTTGATGAAGAGATCGAACTCCGGCGTGCCGGGGTCTGAATCCGGCGCGAGGATCGCGGCATTGAGCGAATCCCGTTCGGCAACAAAGCGCACGGCCTCACGCGCGATCACCGGATGGCGCTGCAGCTTTTCGGACGTATCGGCAGAACCGGTGAACGACACCACATCCTGGCAGGTGAGGTGCTCGAACAGATCGCCGGTCGGCCCGACAATGAATTGGAACGCGCCTTCGGGAAGGATTCCCGATTCCGCGATCATGCGCGCGAGGGCATGAGCGACATAGGATGTGACGGTGGCGGGCTTCGAGACCACCGGCACGCCTGCAAGAAGCGCAGGCGCAAGTTTTTCAAGCAGGCCCCAGCACGGAAAGTTGAAGGCGTTGATATGAACCGCGACGCCCTGCAGCGAGGTGACGATATGCTGTCCGGCAAAGGTGCCAGCTTTGCCCATCGGCTCGACTGCGCCATCCAGCAAAAAGGTTGAGTTGGGAAGTTCGCGGCGGCCCTTGCCAGCGTAGACGAACAGCGTCCCGATGCCGCCATCGACGTCGATCAGGTTGTCGGTGCGGGTCGCGCCGGTCTGGAACGAGAGTTTGTAAAGCTGGTCTTTCCGTTCGGTCAGATACTGCGCCAGCTTTTTCAGGAGGTCAGCACGCTGATGAAAGGTCAGCCGCCGCAGATTTTTTCCGCCGGTGTTGCGCGCATAGGCGAGGATGCCATGCATATCCAGACCGCCGCTCATCGCTTCGGCGACGACATCGCCAGTCACTGCGCTGCGCACCTCGGTGAAATCGCCGCTCGGAGCGATCCATTGTCCGTTGACGTAGCTGTCGAGTTTCATGGGATCACTTCGATGTTGGGTGCGTGCGGCACCGGGTGGACACTCAGACTATTCAGCAGCGGCGGTTCGTCTGGTCTTTGCGGGCGATGAGGTCTTTGCGGGCGGCTTGAGCATATTGCGCGCACCGTCGGAGATGAGACGTGTCACAAGATCCGCATATTCGGCGCGGGTGACCGAGCCGTTGCCCTTGAACCAGAGGTAGTGCCAGTTGACCATGCCGAACAGCGACATGGTCACTGGCGTCAGCATCTTGGTGCCTTTGAGGTGAGGGGCCACGCCCGCCACAGCGGCAGAGAAAGTGGTGACGAGCTCGCGCTCCATACCCTTCAACTCGGCCTGACGCTCCTTCGGCAGAAAGCGCATGCTGCTGATC
The DNA here is from genome assembly GCA_964594185.1 of uncultured Afipia sp. GTDB lineage: Bacteria > Pseudomonadota > Alphaproteobacteria > Rhizobiales > Xanthobacteraceae > Afipia. Next base: position 5,786 of record CAZQMD010000031.1, read on the forward strand.
TGCACATTGTGCTGGGAATCCGCGTCGCGATAGGCCTCCAGCAGCGCCGCGATCAAATCATGCAGCCGCGTTTCGGGCGCGGCGCCGGGATCATCCGCGGCTTCGACAACATCCAGCAATTCCTTGAGGTGGAAGCGGATGACGTCGAACAGCAAGCCTTCCTTGTCCTTGTAGTAGTGATAGAGGTTCGCCTTCGACACGCCGCAGGCTTCGGCGATCTTGTTCATCGACGCACGGTCATACCCATGCGCGGAGAAAAGCACCGCCGAGCGATCGAGGATCGCCTGTCGTTTGTCGTCGTAATCGTTGGCGCGCTTGCGTGCCATGTCAGATTTGTTCCTTGGGGCGGCGGTCGACGATGCGCTTGGCCTTGCCGACTGAACGCTCGATGCTTCCGGGATCGAGCACGGTGACCGCAGCCGTAATGCCGATGGTGTCTTTCACCGATTGCACCAGTTGCTTCGTTGCAGCCTCGCGCGCTGGAAAACTGGCGTCCGGCCGCGCTTCGACCTGAATTTCCATATTGTCCATGCGGCCGTCGCGGGTGAGCACAAGCTGATAGTGCAGGGAGAGATCGTGGATGGTGAGCAGCTTTTCCTCGATCTGGGTGGGGAACACGTTAACGCCGCGAATGATCATCATGTCATCCGAGCGGCCCGTGACTTTCTCCATGCGCCGCATCGAGCGCGCAGTACCCGGAAGGAGCCGTGTCAGGTCGCGGGTGCGATAACGGATCACGGGCATGGCTTCCTTGGTCAGCGAAGTAAAGACGAGTTCGCCTTTCTCGCCATCGGGTAGCACTTCGCCGGTCACCGGATTGATCACTTCGGGATAGAAATGATCTTCCCAGATGTGAAGACCATCCTTGGTTTCCACGCATTCATTGGCGACGCCCGGACCCATCACCTCGGATAGCCCGTAAATATCGACGGCGTGCAAGTCGAATGCTTCCTCGATTTCCTCACGCATGGCATTGGTCCACGGCTCGGCGCCGAAGATGCCGACTCGCAGCGATGACTTGCGCGGATCGAGGCCTTGTTTCCTGAATTCATCGAGGATCGCCAGCATGTAGGACGGCGTCACCATGATGATCTCAGGCTTGAAGTCGTTGATGAGCTGGACCTGACGCTCAGTCATGCCACCCGAGATAGGAATGACGGTACAGCCCAGCCGCTCCGCGCCGTAATGCGCGCCGAGACCACCGGTGAACAGGCCATAGCCATAGGCGATGTGTATTTTCATGCCCGGACGGCCGCCGGCGGCGCGGATCGAGCGCGCGACCACATCGGCCCATGTATCGATGTCCCGCTTGGTATAGCCAACGACGGTCGGCTTGCCCGTGGTGCCGGACGAGGCGTGAATGCGCGCGACCTGCGATTCCGGCACGGCAAACATCCCGAAGGGGTAGTTGTCGCGCAGATCTGTCTTCAGTGTGAACGGAAATTTTGCCAGATCGGGCAAATCCCTGAACTGGTCGGGATGCACACCTGCGGCGTCGAACTTTGCGCGATAGTGCGGGACGTTGTCGTACGCGTGCCGCAATGACCATGCGAGGCGCTCGCGCTGAAGTGCGCGGATGTCCTCGCGGGACGCGATCTCGTAACGGTCGAGTTCGGTCGGCTCGGGTTTCAGCCGGTCGAGCTTGCGAAGCGGAATCTGAAGCAAGGGTCTCTCCCAATCCTAACTGTTGTCGTGCGGGTGATCGTCGAGCAACCGACCCGAAATCGTTCGCGAATGCCCGCGAAACTCGGCAACCACCTTGTTGCTGCTGTCGCGGACAGTAACGTCATAAATTCCGCCACGTCCGGCGCGGTTGCGCTCCACGGCGTGGGCCGTCAGCGTTTCGCCTTCCGGGACCGCCGCGAGAAAGGTCACGGCGCACTGCTGCGCGACGGTGCGCTGGTCGTAGGTGTTGCACGCAAAGGCAAACGTGGAGTCGGCGAGGGTGAACATGAAGCCGCCATGACAGATGCCGTGACCGTTGGACATGTCCCTGCGAACGATCATCGAGATCACCGCTTCGCCCGGCGCCACCCGCTGCAGCGTCATGCCGAGGCCTTTGCTGGCTCGGTCGTTCTCCCACATCTTGTCCGCGCATGCCTGTGCGACCGCCTGCGGGTCCTTGTTGGTTGTCGCGGCCGCGTCCATCACAGGCCTCCCGCAAAACGCGGTGCACGCTTTTCGAGAAACGCGGTCACGCCTTCCGCAAAATCCGGCCCGCGGCCCGCCGTGCCCTGAAGATCGCGCTCAAGATCGAGCTGCTGATCGAGCGTATTGGTTTCCGACGCATCCAGCGCCTGCTTGGTGAGGGCGAGGGCTCCGGTCGGCTGTTTGGCGAGATGCGCAGCAAGCTTATGTGCTTCCGCCATCAGGCCTGCATCGTCCACGACTTTCCAGATCATGCCCCAGGCTTCGGCCTGTTCTGCAGACACAGGCTCCGCCAGCATCGCAAGCGCTCGTGCGCGCGGACTTCCTGCAAGGCGCGGCAGGAACCATGTGCCGCCGCAATCCGGAACGAGGGCGATCTTCGAGAACGCCTGAATGAACTTCGCGGAGCGCGCAGCCAGCACAATGTCGCAGGCAAAGGCGATATTGGCGCCGCCGCCTGCGGCCACGCCATTCACGGCTGCGAGAATTGGAAGCGGCATCTTCCGCATCCGGCGGATGAGGGGATTGTAATTCTGCTCCAGCGTCATCGTGAGATCAGGCTTCTGGCCCGGAACGAACTCGACTTCGGACAGATCTTGCCCTGCGCAGAACCCGCGTCCTGCGCCTGTGAGGATCAGCGCGCGGCAGGTCTTGTCGGCTTCCGCTGCATCCAAAGCAGCATTCATCGCAGCGTGGACGCTTCGGTTGAATGAGTTCAGACTGTCGGGCCTGTTCAGCGTGATGACGCGATATCCGTCGCGGATCTCGGTCAGGACCAAATCCTTGTCCACAGCGTCCTCCCATTCGGCCTGTTTGTCGCGGCCATTGGAGGCAACTTAATATTGACCAACCGTCCGGTCAATTATATTGTTCGGGCAGAACTGATAATAGTTGCACTTGAAACCATTATCACTCTGTGTTGGAAACGATCCGGGCAAGCCTCCAAAAATCAGGCGCCCATCATCAGGGAGGGACGATACTGTGAAATCCACATCAGCATTGGGATTCGTGTTGGCCGCCGGCGTTGCCGGACTGGCGTTCAGCGGTTCCGCGCTCGCGCAGCAGACCATCAAGATCGGTTCCGTTCTCTCGATTACCGGCCCCGCGTCATTCCTCGGTGAACCCGAAGACAAGACGTTGCGGATGTATGTCGACAAGATCAACGCAGCTGGTGGCGTCAACGGCAAGAAGATCGAACTCGTTGTCTATGACGACGGCGGCGACGCCAACAAGGCACGCACCTTTGCGACCCGTCTGATCGAGGACGACAAGGTTGTTGCGATGGCGGGCGGTTCGACTACCGGCACCACCATGGCGATGATGCCGGTGTTTGAGGAAGCGCAGGTTCCGTTCATTTCCTTTGGCGGCGCGGTCGAAATCATCGATCCGGTCCGCAAGTACACCTTCAAGACGCCACATACCGACAAGATGGCCTGCGAGAAGATTTTCGAGAACCTGAAGCAGCGCAAGCTGACCAACATTGCGATGATCTCAGGCACCGACGGCTTCGGCGCGTCGATGAAGGCGCAGTGCACCAAGGTTGCGCCAAACTACGACATCAAGATCGTCACCGAGGAAAGCTACGGTCCGCGCGACAGCGACATGACCGGCCAGCTCACCAAGATCAAGAACACCCCCGGCGTGCAGGCCATCGTCAATCCGGGCTTCGGGCAGGGGCCAGCGATCGTGACCCGCAACTATGCGCAGCTCGGCATGACCGCGACTCCGCTCTATCAGAGCCATGGCGTGGCCTCGAAGAGCTTCATCGAACTCGCCGGTCCTGCGGCCGAAAGCATTCGTCTGCCGGCTGCTGCCTTGCTGGTCGGCGACAAGCTGCCGGACAGCGACTCGCAGAAGAAAGTCGTGGTCGATTACAAGAAGACCTACGAAGACACCGCCAAGAGCCCGGTCTCGACCTTCGGCGGCCATGCCTATGACGGCTTGATGATCCTTGTTGACGCGATGAAGCGCGCCAATTCGACCGACCCGAAGAAGGTTCGCGACGAAATCGAAAAGACCAAGGGCTTCGTCGGCACCGGCGGCATCGTCAACATGTCGCCGACCGATCACCTCGGCCTCGATCTCTCGGCCTTCCGCATGCTCGAAATCAAGGGCGGCGACTGGACGCTGATCGCGCCCGGAACCTAAGCGCCTCACAATCGATGCTTCCGGGCGGTTCATGCCGTCCGGAAGCATCACGTCTCAATCTTCAAATAGATTGTTGCCGGGACCGCAGCCCTTGGCTGCCAGCGTGTTTGTGGAGCCGGAATGCCCGAGTTTGTCCAGTTTTTGGTGTCCGGACTGACCGTGGGCGCGGTTTACGCGCTGGTCGCGCTCGGTTTTACGCTGGTTTACAACGCGTCCGACGTCGTGAACTTCGCCCAAGGCGAGTTCGTGATGCTCGGCGGCATGGTGACGGTGTTTGCAACCGCCGCTGGTGTGCCGTTGCCGCTCGCGGCTCTGCTTGCGGTCGTCGTTTCGATCGTTGTCGGTCTTTTGTTGTACTGGCTCGCCATTGAGCCCGCACGCGATGCCTCGCCGGTGACGCTGATCATCATCACCATCGGCGCGTCGATCCTGCTGCGTGGTGCGGCGCAGATCCTGTTCGACAAACAGTTTCACAAGCTGCCCAGCATTTCCGGCGATACGCCGGTTAATCTGCTGGGCGCAGCGATCCAGCCGCAGAGTTTCTGGGTGCTCGGCGGCACCGCAGTGATCGTGATCCTGCTCTACGTTTTCCTTGAACGCACCGTGGTCGGCAAGGCCGTGCTCGCGACCGCCGCCAACAAGCTGGCAGCGCGGCTGGTCGGCATCAACACCGCGACCATCATGGCGCTGGCGTTCGGCGGATCGGCCGCCATCGGCGCAGTTGCGGGTATCCTGATCACCCCGATCACGCTCACGAGCTACGATGTCGGCACGATGCTGGCGCTGAAAGGGTTCGCGGCGGCGATGCTGGGCGGCATGGGCAATCCGATCGGCGCGGTCGCCGGCGGCCTGATCCTCGGTCTGCTTGAAGCGCTCGGGGTTGGCTATATCAGTTCGACCTATAAGGACGCTTTCGCCTTCATCGTCATTCTGCTGGTGCTGTTTGCCATGCCGCAGGGCCTGTTCGGCCGCCGGACCGTGGAAAGGGTCTGAGCGGTGCTGCAGAAGATCGACAATCGCTATCTGATCCTGATCGCGCTCGCGGTGATCGTCGCGGTGCTGCCGCTGATCTTTCCGTCGAGCTACTACTTTCGCGTGGCGTCGCTGGTATGGGTGTCCGCGCTCGCGGCCATCGGTCTCAACGTCTTGATGGGCAATGCCGGGCAGGTTAGCCTCGGCCATGCTGGGTTCTTCGGAATTGGTGCCTATGCTGTCGCTATCGGGCCAGCGCATTTCGGAATTCCGACCTGGGCGGCGGTGATCATCGGCTGTGCAATCTCGTCGGTGCTGGCCTATCTGGTCGGCCGTCCGATCCTGAAATTGAAGGGACACTATCTTGCCATCGCGACGCTCGGCCTTGGCGTGCTTGTGGCGCTGGTCATCACGACGGAAAGCCGCTGGACCGGCGGCCCCGACGGTATGCCGGTCGCGAAGCTGACGCTGTTCGGCTGGCGCGTCAGCGGATCGGACACCTGGTACTGGATTTCGGGCGGGATGCTGTGGCTGGGCACATGGCTCGCGCTGAATCTCTACAACACACCGACCGGCCGCGCCTTCCGTGCGTTGCATGACAGTGAAGTTGCGGCGCGGGTCACCGGCATCGATGTCGCTCGTTTCAAATTGCAGGCATTCGTGATCGCGGCAGCTTATGCATCGGTCGCCGGATCGGTGCTCGCGATGATGAACGGCTTCATCAATCCGGATCAGGCGGGTTTCCTCCATTCCGTGGAAATGGTGACCATGGTGGTGCTCGGCGGCCTTGGCTCGGTCGTCGGCAGCATTGTCGGCGCCGCGGTGCTGATCACGCTGCCGCAGGTTCTCACCGTGTTTCAGGAATACGAACATCTGCTGCTCGGTTTCATCATTATCGTCTCGATGATCTTCATGCGCGACGGCATCGTTCCGACGCTCTCGCGCGCGCTGGCGAAGAGGACGAAAGCATGACGATCCTCGCCGCAAGGGACATCAGCATTTCGTTCGGGGGCATTAAGGCCATCGACGGCGTGAGCTTTCAGGTCAGTCCGGGGCAGATCCTTTCCATTATCGGGCCGAACGGCGCGGGCAAGACCACGCTGTTCAACATCGTCTCCGGCGTCTATGAGCGCGATCAGGGACGGATCGAACTCTCCGGTGAAGACGTGACGGGCCTGACGCCGGACAAGCTCGCCGCGCGCGGCCTGTCGCGGACCTTTCAGAACCTGCAAATCTTTCAGCGCATGACGGCGGCGGAAAACGTCATGGTTGGCCGTCATCTGCGCGAGCGCTGCAATCTGTTCGCGGACATGTTCCGCCTGCCGTCGGTAACCCGGCAGAACAGTCAAACGCGCGATGCGGCGCTGGAGCTGCTCGATGATGTCGGCCTCAAGAGCAGTGCGGATGTCTCCGCGGGCTCGCTGTCCTACGGCGCCTGTAAGCGTCTGGAGATCGCCCGCGCGCTCGCCGCCGAGCCCCGCGTGCTGCTGCTCGATGAACCCGCCGCCGGATGTAACCCGGTCGAGACCGAGGAGATCGACGAACTGATCCGCCGCGTCGCCGCCAAAGGCATCGCGGTTGTGCTGGTCGAGCACGACATGAAGCTGGTGATGAAGATTTCCGACCACATTCTTGTCCTCAATCGCGGCAAGCCGATTGCGGAAGGTGGCCCGCGCGAGGTCCGCGTCAATCCAGCTGTGCTTGAAGCCTATCTCGGCAAACACGGTGCCAGGGAGGCAGCCCGTGCTTGAGGTCGTCAATCTTCGCAGCGCCTATGGCCGCATCGAGGTGCTGCACGGCGTGAACCTTGCCGTGCGTGCGGGCGAAGTCGTTGCACTGATCGGATCGAACGGTGCAGGCAAGACCACGCTGCTCCGCGCGTTGTCCGGCGTGCAGCCGATCACGGCGGGCGAGATCACATTTCTTGGTGAGCGTATCGACCGGTTGCCGCCCCATAAGCGTGTTCAACGCGGCATGACCCAGTCGCCTGAGGGGCGGCAGGTGTTCGGGCCGTTGACCGTTGAAGACAACCTGCGTCTCGGCGCCTACATGCGCCGCGACAGAGACATCGACAGCGATCGTGACCGTGTGTTCGGGATGTTTCCGGTGCTCGCCGAAAAACGCCACCAGCTCGCGGGCGGGCTCTCCGGAGGCCAGCAGCAGATGCTGGCCATCGGCCGCGCGCTGATGGGCAAGCCGAAGCTCCTGTTACTGGACGAGCCCTCGCTCGGTCTGTCACCGACACTGGTCGATCAGATCCTGGCCGCCATCGTTGCCTTGCGAACCAGCGGCGTCACGGTTCTGCTGGTCGAGCAGAATGCCAGCGCTGCGCTCGAGATCGCCGATCGCGGCTATGTGCTTGAGACCGGCAAGGTCGCGCTCGAAGGATCGGGCGCCACGCTATTGTCCGATCCGAAAGTGAAGGCCGCGTATCTCGGCGCGGCCTGACACGGATCAGCCGCGAGAAGGCTGCGGCTCACCCTGTATTTCGGTCGCCGCGCTATTCACGACTGGCTCTCGCCCGAACCACGCATAAAGCGCCGGCAGCACAAACAGCGTCAGCAGGGTTGCGCTGATTAATCCACCGATCACGACCGTGGCAATCGGTCTTTGAACCTCCGCGCCGGTGCCGGTCGCCAGCGCCATAGGCACAAAGCCAAGCGAGGCCACCAGCGCCGTCATGGCAACAGGCCGCAGCCGGGTCAGCGCGCCGATGAAGATCGCATCGGTCTTGTCGTAGCCTTTCGCGATCAGCTGCTTGATGTAGGTCAGCATCACCAGCCCGTTGAGCACGGCGACGCCGGACAGAGCGATGAACCCGACCGCAGCCGAAACCGAGAATGGAATTCCGCGCAGCCACAGCGCCACGACGCCGCCGGTGAGTGCCAGCGGAATCGCGCTGAAGACGATGAGTGCATCCCGCGCGGTGCCGAGCGCGCCCATCAGCAGCAGGAAGATCAGGACGAAGCACGCCGGAACGACGATGGACAGTTTCTGCCGCGCCGCTGCGAGATTCTCGAACTGCCCACCCCACGACATCCAGTAGCCGGGCGGCAATGTCACGCTGGTTTCGATCTGCGCGCGCGCTTCATTGACGACAGACGCTATATCCCGATCCCGCACATTGGCGGTGATCACGACGCGGCGCTTGCCGTTTTCGCGGCTGATCTGGTTAAGCCCGTCGCTGATTTTGAAGGTGGCCAGTTCGCCGAGCGGCACTGTCAGCGGCGTCGGTCCCGCCAATGGCAGCGACACCGGCAGATTCTTGAGTGCATCGAGATCGCCGCGAATATCTTCCGGGAGACGCACGACGATCTCGAAACTACGGTCGCCCTCGAACACGGCTCCGGCGGATCGTCCGCCGATGGCTGTGCCGATCACGTCCTGCACCGCCGCGAGGCTCAGTCCGCGGCGCGCGATCTCGGCCTTGTTGATATTGATATCCAGCACCGACAGGCCGCTGGCCTGTTCGATCCGCACATCGGTCGCGCCTTTGGTCTTCTTCAGGATCGCGGCGATCTGTCCGGCACTGCGCAGCAACGGCTCGAACTCATCGCCGAAAACCTTGACCGCGAGATCGCCGCGAACGCCCGCCAGCAGCTCGTTGAACCGCATCTGAATCGGCTGGGTGAACTCATAACTGTTGCCGGGCAGCTCGCGCACCGCATACGCGATCTGGTCGAGCAGGGCGGCCTTGCTCAGTTTGGGATCGGGCCACTGATCCTGCGGTTTGAGGATAATGAACGTATCAGATGCGCTGGGCGGCATCGGATCGGACGCGACCTCTGCCGTCCCGGTCTTGGAATAGACTTGCGCGACCTGCGGAAATGCGCTGATCGCTTTTTCGACTTCGATCTGCATCGCCTGCGATTGATTGAGGCTGGTCGAGGGAATTCGCAGCGCGTGCATGGCGATGTTCTTCTCATCCAGCGTCGGGATGAATTCCTGGCCGAGGCGGAAGAACAGCAGCAGCGCTCCCGCGAACAGGAGAACCCCGATCGCGATGGCTGTGATCGGACGTGCAATGGTGTGTTTGAGCAGCGGCGCGTACCACGTCTTGAGACTGCGCACGGCGCGGTTGTCGGTCTCCGTCACGCGGCCCGTGATCGCAATCGCGATCATGGCGGGCACGAATGTGAGGGACAGCACGAAGGCCGAGACCAGTGCGAGGATGACCGTCAGGGTCATCGGCTCGAACATCTTTCCTTCGACGCCGGTGAATGCCAGCAGCGGCACATAGACCAGAATGATGATCGCCTGGCCATAGACGCTGGGCGCAATCATCTCCTGCGCGGATTGCTTTACGGTTGCGAGGCGCTCGTCGAGCGTCAATGTCCGCCCGGTTTCGGTCTGCTTCTCCGCCAGATGACGCAGCGCGTTTTCGGTGATGATCACAGCGCCATCCACGATCAGGCCGAAGTCGAGAGCGCCGAGACTCATCAGGTTGGCGCTGATCCGGCCCTGCAACATCCCCGTGGCAGTCATCAGCATTGCGAGCGGAATGACGAGCGCGGTGATGAACGCCGCGCGGACGTTGCCAAGCAGCAGGAACAGCACGGCGATGACGAGGAGGGCGCCTTCGGCAAGATTTTTCGCGACGGTGCCGACCGTTGCATCCACCAGTTGCGTGCGGTTGAGCACGGTTTCAATGGTGACGCCTGCCGGAAGCGAGCGGCGGATCTCCTGCATCCTTGCATCAACAGCGGCAGAGACCGTCCGGCTGTTGCCTCCGATCAGCATCAGCGCCGATCCGATAACCACTTCCTGACCGTCGCGGCTGCCGCTGCCGGTGCGGATTTCGCCCCCGATGGAAACCTCCGCGACATCGCGGATTCGTACCGGCACCGCGCCGCGCGTGATGATCGTCACATCGCCAATGTCGGCGAGCTTCTCCAGCCGCCCGCCGGTGCGCACCGCGATTCCTTCGCCGTTCCGGTCGATGGTGCTGGCGCCACGGCTGATATTGTTGGTCTCGATGGCGCGCAACACATCGCCGAACGACAATCCCAACGAGATGAGTTTCGCCGCATCGGGCTTCACCTGATACTGCTTGATGTATCCGCCGATGGAATCGACGCCCGCGACGCCGGGAACGGTCTTAATCTGCGGGCGGATGATCCAGTCCTGCACCGTTCGCAGATACGCGCCGCGCTCCACGTCGGTTTTCAGCAATTCGCCTTCTGCCGTCCGGAATGAGCCGTCTTTCTGCCAGCCGGACTTTCCGTCGTTAAATGCCGGATCGAACGCAACAGTCCACATATAAATCTCGCCGAGCCCGGTCGAGATCGGCCCCAGTCGCGGCTCCGCGCCGGGAGGCAGGCTGGCGCGCACGTCGCTCAGGCGTTCGTTGATCTGCTGGCGGGCGAAATAGATGTCGGTTTTCTCGCTGAAGATCGCGGTGACCTGCGAAAATCCGTTACGCGACAGCGAACGCGCGGTCTCCAGTCCGGCAATGCCCGCGAGCGCGGTCTCGATGCGGAAGGTCACCTGCTTTTCGATCTCCACCGGAGACAGCGCAGGCGCCGTGGTGTTGATCTGCACCTGCTTGTTGGTGATGTCGGGGACGGCATCGACGGGCAGGCGCGCGAGCGACCACGCGCCCAGAGCGACAAAGCCAAGGCTCAGCAGAACGACGATCCAGCGGTGCTGAATGGAGAGATCGAGAATGCGATTGATCATGTGAGCCGCCTAGTGTGCGTGTCCGGCTTCGCCGCGGCCGAGATCGGCCTTCAGAACGAAGGTATTGGCAGTGGCGATCCGGTCGCCCGGTGACAGTCCCGACGTCACCTCGACAGACTTGCTGTCCTCGCGGCCCGTGACGATCCTGTGCGGCATGAATCCGTCCGGCGTCCTCACGAACACGGTGCTCTGTCCGTCGACGGTTTGCACCGCGCTCTTTGGCACAACGATATCCGCTTGCGCCTGCTGGGATGGAATCTGCGCCGTGATGAACATTCCGGGGCGAAGCGACAGCGTCGGATTGTCCACGGAGGCCACGACGCGCGCGAGACGTGTCTCCCGGTCCAGCAACGGACTGACGAACATGATGGTCGCGGGCAACGGCTCGGCATTCGCGCTTTCGATGCCGATCCGAAGACCTTCGCGAACCACGGCAAGATCGGTCACGGGCAATGCCAGTTCGGCCCACACCACGCGGGAATCGACGATCACGAACAGTTCGCTTTCCTGACCCTCGCGGCCCACCAGCGACCCCAGATCGACACGGCGCTCTGCGATCCGTCCGCCCATCGGCGCGCGCAACTCCTGCAGTCTCAGGCTTTCGACCGGCTGCTGCGGCAGCGCAACGATCTGGTCGTTGGTGAGGCCCAGTGCAAATAGCTTCTGGCGCGCGACATCGTACTTGATCCGGATGTCTTCGAATGCGGTCTTTGCGCGCAGGAAATCATTTTCGCTGCTGACCTTGGACTCGAAGAGACTCTTCGAGCGATTGAACAGCGTTTCCTGAAGATCAAAGGCGACGCGCGCCGCGAGGTACTGGCTTTTGGCATCGGCCACTTCGCGGCTTTCGATGATCGCCAGAACGTCACCTTCATTCACGGTGTCACCGAGCCGCTTGCGCACCTCCGCGACGGTGCCGAGCAGCCGGACGGAGACCTTGGCGATCCGCTCGCCGCTGGGAACGATCGTGCCCGGCACGGCGATGCGCTTGGTCAATGTTCCGGCAGTCACCTCGCGGATCGCGAAATTTCCAGCTGCGATCTGACGTTCGGAGAGTTTCACACCGCCGTAATCATGGGGTGCGGGTTCGCTTTGCGCGCGCGGCGCTTCGTGCGCATGCGCCAGATTGGGTAAAACGGTTGCGAAAGCGCAGAGGGCGCCGAGTGCGGCCCATAGTCGAAGTCTGGTCATGGCTAAAATCCCGCGAGCGGTCAGGCTCGAGCATTCGTCGATTCAACGAGTTGCGAAGCCCGCAATGTGATTGCAGACAGGCTGCCGCATAGCCTCAATGGCTACGGACAAGCCGGACAGGCCTTGCGGCTGTCGGGATTTAGGCGCGGGGTGGTTTGAAAAGCGGGAGGCCTGCCAGGGACGCCGGCATTTGCTCCTGACCCGCAGGCGGTGCCTGAAGGTCGATGTCGGACGGGACCAGCACGGCAAAAGCCGGCTGTGCCGTCACATGGTTCAGGCAATGGCCGCAATGCGCGGGCAGCTTGTGATCCGGCGCATCGGGAGGAACGGCTCCGTTGAAATCCATAGCGACGATGGATGCGTTCGAGCCCGCGATGCCGAGATCGCCTGCGCTGAACTCGCTCGCGCAATGAAACACGGAGGCCAGCAGTCCAAATACGAGCGCAATGACAAGCGACAGGCGGCGGTGCCGTCCGTTTCTCTGTCTTGCGCCGATCTGGAGACTGCGAGTCATGGTCTATCAGTAGAGTCCCTGTCGGGCCTTTTCAAGGCCGGTTAAACGGTCGCACCAGGTGCGAGGGCGCATTCGGTGACAGCGCTGGTCGCAATCTGGATGGTCGCGTGCTTGATCGTGAATTCGTGGCTGAGGTGGTTTGTGGCCTCGATCAGGAAGGAATCTCCGGGATGACCGGACGGCATGACCAGATGACACGTCAGCGCGACCTCGGTCGTGCTCATCGGCCAGATGTGAAGATCGCAGACCTGCGCCACGCCGGGGCGCTGTTCGAGATAGCGGCGAACTGCCACAGGATCGATATTTGACGGGACCGCGCCGAGCGACATCGCCGTGGAGTCGCGCAACAGTCCCCACGTACCCCACACGATGACGGCGACGATGGCGAGGCTGGTCACCGCATCGAGCCAAAGCCAGCCGGTGTACATGATGATCAGCGCGGCGATCACGACACCGGCTGAGACGGCGGCATCCGCGGCCATGTGGAGATATGCGCCCCGGATATTCAGATCGTTCTTGCGGCCGGATGCGAACAGCCATGCCGTGAAGCCGTTAATGACGATGCCGATGGCGGCGACAACCATCACCGTCACTTCGGCGACCGGCTCGGGATTGAACAGGCGCAACACAGCCTGCCAGCCGATCGCGCCGACAGCGATCAGCAGGAACACCGCGTTGAACAATGCAGCCAGAATGGATGAGCCGCGCAGGCCATAGGTGTAGCGTTCCGAGGGCGGACGTTTTGAGAGGATGACGGCGATCCATGCCACGATCAGGCCGAGCACGTCGGAAAGGTTGTGTCCGGCGTCCGCAATCAGTGCGGTCGAATTGCTGGTGTAGCCGTAGATCGCTTCGACGACGATAAAGATTGTGTTGAGCGTGATGCCGACGGCGAAGGCGGTGCCGAAGCTGGCAGGCGCATGCGAATGGCCGCCGGGTCCATGGTTGTGGCCATGATTGTGTCCATGCGCGTGGTTGTGATCATGATCGGCATGATCGTGAGTGGCGTGCGAATGCGTCATGCTGGTCCCATGGTCTGAAGCCAAAAGGCTCAGTCACTGGATGGGATATGCGGCATTCGCAAAGCGAATACTATCACACTGCGCAGGAAATCGGGTTCTTGCGAATGCTTCTTACTCGAAGGGATTTTACTGAAGAGGTCTTTTATTGAAACGGTCTTGCGCCTGCGACGGCGCGAGAGCGGGCCACCGACGTCGTGATGTTGTCGGCCAGCAGGCGCGCAAAGCAGGAATAGCCCCAGTCGTTCATGTGCAGGCCGTCGGCACTGATGAAGCGGTCGACGGCGATAGCCTGATCTTCGTGCCAGTGGCGCATCGCGACATAGCGCCGGAACACCGGCACATGCGCCTGCTTGGCGACATAGGCAATCAGCCCGACCATTTCGCCGACGGCGGGCTTGGCGTTCACACGCGGGGCGAACTGCGGATCGATCAGCAGCACATCCGCGCCGGTCTTCTTGATCTGGGCAATGCCGGCCTGAAGCAGATTTCCCGTTTCCGGAATACTGCCGTCACGAAGGAGAGTGTTGGTGCCGAGCTGCCAGATCACGAGATCGGGCTTCGGTGCGAGGACAGCGTCCATGCGCGCCATCATCGAGCCGGCATCCTCGCCGTTGATGCCCTGATTGATCACAGTGATCGGCGTGTCCGGAAAGCGCTGGCGGAGTTCGCGCTCGAGGCGGCTGGGATAGGCGTAATTCGGAGAACTAGCGCCTGCGCCGCCCGTCGAGGACGAGCCGACGGCAACGATCGTCACCGGCTCATGCGCATCGAGGCGCTTGGCGACGCGCGCGATCGGTGCATCGAGCTGCGCGAGCGACTTCGACTGCACGCACGGTTGAGCCTTGAAAACGCTATTGAGGTCGTCGCTGAGCGCAGGAGTATTGACGGCCTGTTCGGCGCGCGACAGCGTGGTGGACGCGATGAGCACAGAGGCGCCGAGCGCAAATGCGCTCACAGCGGCGGCTGTCATCGAAGCCGTTTTCCGGCTGAAGAAAAAGCTGATCATCAGGAAGCGAACCCTGGCATCGCGGCCATCGAGGTCCGCATGCATCAACATCTAGCGAAAAATACCGTCAAATTCAATGCGCCGTTCGACCATAGGGAACTCGTGCTTAATCAAAATTATCCAAGAAATCAGCCGTTTGGAGAGGGCTTTTCTCTGACGCGGTGCACAATCCTGTGAGGGCGCCGGGGCACATGGATCGCTGTAAGGACCGCTACAAGGCCTTGCCAAACAGGGCGCTGCAGCCGTTCCAGATAATCTGGATGCCGATGCAGAAGAGGATGAAGGCCGACAGCCGCATCACCACATCCGTTCCGCGCTTGCCAAGAAACGCGATGATGCGATCCGCGAAGCGATAGCTGACAAAGATTGTCAGGGCGATGGCGGCGAGGCCCGCGACCGCGGCTCCGCCAAGGATCGCCAATTGCGCAAGGTCTTCCGACGGCGTCGGGCGTTGACTGCCCAGGGTCATTGCAACGGACATCGAGCCGGGGCCGACGGTCAGCGGCATCGTCAGAGGATAGAACGCATCGATGGATGGAGCAGTCGTATCGACTTTCTGGCTGTCCGCATCGGGCACCTCCGGCGCGTGCAGCAGCTGCCAGCCGAAGGCCGCCACCACCAAGCCGCCCGCGACGCGCACCACGGGCAGGGTGATCCCGAAAAATTCAAGTACATGCGAGCCGATGAATAGCGACCCGAGCAGCAGGAAGAAGCTGTTGCCCGCCACATTGAGCGCAAGAGTGCTGCGCTCCGCCGTGCTGCGGCCGCGCGTCATGCGCAGGAAAAGCGGAGCGCTTCCGATCGGATTCACGATCGGAAACAGCGCCGCATAAACCAGTAGAAATGCATTGATGATATTTTGCACGGTGTCCGTCCGGCCGCCCTCGGTCCAATCACCGATTTCGAACAGAGATCGCGAGAGTTTGCAACCGCGGGGAGGGCATCAAGCGCGCGCCGGGTCGGTTAGCCTATGAAATCCTCGTCTTCAGCCACCGGTCTTGATACCGTGGGAAGGTATAAACCACGGTCGATTCATGTTGCGCATACTGACGATGATTTTCCTGACGGCTCTGTTGTGCGTCCCGCAATCCGCGCTGCATGCGGAGCCTGCGCCGGTGACTTGCACGATCATGCCGGATGGAGAATCGGCAAGCGTGATAATCACCAACCCGCTCAACTACACGGCATCCTGTCAGGTCAATTGCAAGTTCTCGACGGCGGTCTACGACGACAATCCTCAGATCATCTGCGCCAAGCCTGTGCCGGCGGGCAAAGAGGTCGAGATGTGCATTCTTAAAGCGGCGGGAAACAAGCTGTTGAAGCTTGTCGAAGCAGCGGCAGATTGCAAAAGGCCCTAAAGCCGCGCTGCTCCGTCAGTCGAAAGAGCTGGCCGTTTGAAAGAGATGAAAGCCCCGCATGCGCGGGAGCTTTCATGAGCATGCAGCTAGCGGCCGAAGAACAGCCAGAGCAGGATTATCACCGGGATCGGCACGCCCAGCAGCCACAACAACAGTCCGCGTCCCATATTCGCCTCCATATCAACCTCAAGGACATGGAGAACGTGAAACCGGCGCCGAGGTTCCACAAATCAGCGCGCTGTCTTGCTATGCCGTTTACCAATGGCCGGTGTTGGGCATCGACGTCCAGGGCTCCTGCGGCGCGAGCGCATCGCCTTTCTGCAGGAGCTCGATGGAGTGCAGGTCGGGTGATCGAATGAAAGCCATCTGGCCATCGCGCGGCGGACGATTGATGGTGATGCCGAGCTTCTTCAGCCGTTCGCAGGTCGCGTAGATATCGTCGACCTCATAGGCGAGATGTCCGAAGTAACGATCTTCGCCGTAGGTTTCTTCATCCCAGTTGTAGGTCAGCTCGACCAGCGGAGCGCCGCGTCCTTTCACCTGCTTGAGCAGCGTTTCGTCCTCGTCGGCGCAGAGAAAAACAAGCGTAAAACGGCCTTTTTCGCTCTCCGTGCGGCGGACCTCCTTCAGGCCCAGCGCATCGCTGTAGAACTTCAGGGCGACGTCGAGATTGCGGACACGGAGCATGGTGTGCAGGTAACGCATGTTTCTTATTCCTTCTTCGGACATTGCCGGAGTGCGAGGCCGTCGGCGGGACGCGTGTCCCATAGCAGCAAACAGCGCACGATGGCAGACCGGACAGCGGGAACTTTTATGCTGCGTCGCCGTTATCTGTCACAACTTCGAGATCAATGGAGGCGTTTTTGAACGACGTGATTGACCGGGTTATCCATACCTTCGGGATGATGCGTAACCTAAGCGAAGACGCGCTTCAGGACGCCCGCGACAGCGTCCGCGATTACATCGAAACGCTTTCATCCGCCGGCGAGACCGATCCGCAGCGTCTTGCCGTGTTCGGGCTGGCTTTCCTGCGCGATCGCCATGAAGGCGTTTCGCCGAAGTTTACCGGTTGCTGACGAGACACGCAGAACAGCTTTTCCAAAAGTCTGAAAGTCGATAAGCGCTTCTGAAA
Source organism: uncultured Afipia sp. (assembly GCA_964594185.1). Taxonomy (GTDB): domain Bacteria; phylum Pseudomonadota; class Alphaproteobacteria; order Rhizobiales; family Xanthobacteraceae; genus Afipia. The sequence goes on from CAZQMD010000031.1 coordinate 22,956, forward strand.
ATCGACAAGCGCATGGGGCTTCGCGCCCCGAATTTGTGTGTCTATAATCCCGCGCAAATCGGCATTCAGGCAGAAGAGATGATTGCACCCGATCTTCGCAGCGGAATAGACATGCTCGGCGACATGATCGCCGAGTCCAAAACCATCGTCCCATTTACAGGCGCGGGGATCTCCACCGAATCCGGAATTCCCGACTTCCGCTCGCCGGGTGGGTTGTGGACGCGTAACCGGCCGATCCCGTTCGATGAGTTTGTCGCCAGTCAGGAAGCGCGGGACGAAGCATGGCGGCGGCGTTTCGCCATGGAGCCGAGTTTCGCGGCGGCTCGGCCGGGACGCGGCCACCGCGCGCTGGCGTCGCTTTACAAGGCGGGGAAGGTGCCCGCGATCGTCACGCAGAACATCGATAACCTGCATCAGGCATCGGGGTTTTCCGCCGAGCACGTCGTGGAATTGCACGGCAATACAACCTACGCCCGTTGCATCGGATGCGGGAAACGCTACGAGATCGCCTGGGTCAGGGAGCGCTTCGATGAGGATGGCATCGCGCCTGCCTGTACGGCCTGCCGTGAGCCGGTGAAGTCAGCGACGATTTCGTTCGGCCAGTCGATGCCGGAGGACGAAATGCGCCGCGCCACGGAGCTTGCACAGCATTGCGACTTGTTCCTCGCGATCGGATCGTCGCTCGTGGTGTGGCCAGCCGCGGGTTTTCCACTGATGGCCCGGAACTGCGGGGCGAAACTCGTCATCATCAACAATGAGCCGACCGATCAAGATGATGTCGCTGACCTCGTGATCCGCCACGACATCGGCGAAACGCTCGGGCCGTTCGTCGGTAACTGACCCGCATTGAGCTGCTCAATTGATTCGCAATCCTTCAAGGCTGTTCATAGGTCACGGCTGATTTCTTTTTTGTCTTTCAGCCCTGTTCCGGAGTGTTATCTTTAAATCAAGGATTCGCCTTGGTTCATTTTGATTCGTCACGATGAGAGAGCGCGAAACGGGGTTCGTTGCTTCACGTATGCGGTCAGTGACTGGCTGCAGATTTGTTTGAGGTCCGGGGGTCATGGGTTCGGACGCTTTTGAGTCCAAGAAGGCAGGTGGTTCGCTGGGCGGAGCGGGGGCCGACAGGTTCGCTCCGAGCGAGTTGTCTTCCACGGTTGACCGGAACGCAGGGGTCGACTCGTTCGCAGCCGCCGATGGCGCGGCGGCCAATCTTGTCGAGATTTCCGGCGTCATCAAATGGTTCGATGCCTCGAAGGGCTACGGCTTTATCATTCCCGATAACGGTTCTGCCGATGTGCTGCTGCACGTCACGGTGCTGCGCCGCGACGGCTACCAGACCGCCTATGAAGGCGCGCGTCTGGTCGTGGAATGCACGCAGCGCCAGAAAGGCTATCAGGCGTTCCGCATCGTCTCGATGGACGAGTCGACGGCGATTCATCCGGCGCAGATGCTGCCGGCGCGGACCCATGTCAGCGTGACGCCCACGAGCGGGCTGGAGCGGGCGCAGGTCAAGTGGTTCAACCGGCTGCGCGGGTTCGGATTCCTCAGCTGCGGCGAGGGAACGCCGGACATTTTCGTGCACATGGAAACCCTGCGCCGCTACGGCATGACCGAACTGCGGCCCGGCCAATATGTGTTGGTCCGCTTTGGGCCGGGCTCCAAGGGCATGATGGCGGCTGAAATCCAGCCCGAGACCGGCGCGCCCGGCCTGTCCTCGCACTGATCCCGTCAGTGGTCGCTCGCGACCGCGTCAACCACATCCGCGTGATCTAGCAAAGAGGCCAGACGCTTGTCTGGCCTTTGCCATGATCGGCGCGCTAGGGTGCTCGGATGATTGGTTCTGGACCCTGCCTGCGCATGCTGTTTGCTCGTTCGCCGAAATACCCACACGTCAAGCTTAACATCCGGATTGTCGTCGCTGCGGCGATGGCATGGTTGGCGCTCGCGCCCGCCAGTTCATTCGCTGCCGAGACGCAGCCGCTGGAGATCGTCACCAAGTCCGGCGTGCATGTCTTCACGGTGGAGATCGCCAAGACCGAACAGGAGCGCGCCACCGGCCTGATGTACCGCAAGGAGCTGGCCGAGGGGCGGGGCATGCTGTTCGACTTCTCGCCGGAGCAGCCTGTCTCCATGTGGATGAAGAACACCTTCATTCCGCTGGACATGATCTTCATCCGCAGCGATGGTCGGATTCTCCGGATTGCCGAGAACACTGAACCACATTCCGAAAAGATCATTTCGTCGGGCGGACTGGCGAAGGGCGTGCTGGAAGTGATCGGGGGCACGGCCCGCAAATATGGAATTCAGCCCGGCGATCGTGTGGCTCATCCAGTGTTTGGAACACGCTGAAACCGTCGTCTGGCGCGCCGCAGCAGTTTCGGTTTCAAAAAACATAGTGCCGGTTCCTGTCTCTTTGTCAGGAACGTCAGCGCGTATCGTGCATTACACCGGCTCACATCAACGAGGAGACGGAAATGCGAAAACTCATAATTGCTGCAGCCCTTGTCGGTTTCTCGGTGAGCGGTGCGTTCGCTCAGACAACCGGTCCCGCTGCACAGGACTCCACGAAAATGGGAACGGAGCAGGGCGTCAAGCACGATGGGATGAAAAAGGGCGCTGGCGGTACAACAGGTGCGTCCAATGCAGACCGTGCGACTGTTCCCGGCAATCTGAACGCCGGCGGCACCTCGCAGTCGTCGCCCAATACGACTCAGCCGGGCGCAAGCAAGACCGGCGGAAATAATTGATTGATCGCTGTGCTGCTGCATCCGCTCTGGCGGATGCAGCAGCGGCTTCTGCGTTGCCAGCCGCCTGAGGCCGCAACCGAGCGCTGCCCAAGGTGGTCCGGGCCAGAAAGTCGAATAATTTCAATTAGTTGATTGGTCGGGGCAGGAGGATTCGAACCTCCGACCTGCGGTACCCAAAACCGCCGCGCTACCAGGCTACGCTATACCCCGAGACGCCCAGTCGATACACGCTTCGGATGATGCCAGCAAGGCAGAAGGAGCAGCTGCGGGAGGTTTAAACACCCGCAGCCGGAACTCACTTTCGGGCCAGAATCAGGCCCCGGGAGCCGGCGAAGCCTTTGGCGCGGACGCCGGCACCTTCGCGGCTGGCTTGTCCTGTTTCTTCGACCAGCTCTTGAAGTAGGGGACGCAGCAAAGAAGGAAGATGCCGATGGTGCTCACGCCGAGCTGCGCCCACACGGTCCCACAGGTCAGCATCAGCACGAAGTGCGCGACGAATGACAGGAAGATGCCGACGCAGAACACTTCAAGCGACTGCTGCCCGCATTTGATCAGCGGGTCGAGCCATTTCGATTCGAGCAGACTCCAGTCTTTCGGCACAAACCGCGTCATGAAGAATGCGATCACCACGAAATGGATCACGCGATAGGGCGCGAGGAACGTCTTGTCGTTGGGATTGAAGGCGTCATAGAGCCACTTCGGGAACATCGCGCCGAGGGATTCGAAACGCCCTGCCATGGTCATGACGAAGGCAAACAGCAGATAAAGCGAGCCGAGGACCAGAAGCCATTGCGACTTGATCACCGTTTGGGATTCTCGCGCGCCACCGAGCGCGAACCATGCGCCGAAGATGAACAGCAGCTGCCATGTATAGGGGTTGAAGTACCAGTAGGTGCCCGGAGGATAGGCCGCGAAATTCCAGCCGAACTGGCGGGCTGCGAAGTACAGTACCAGCGAGGCGATCATCACCAGATCCGGCTTGCGCAGCATCAGCCACAGGATCGGCGGAAAGAATCCCATCAGGATGATGTAGAGCGGCAGAACGTCCAGATTGACCGGCTTGAACCGCAGGATCAGGCCCTGGGTCAGGGTCTGGATCGGATTCTCGACAAGGCCGGCGACGTTGAACTCATTGAGAATGTCCGGATCGGCGTAGCGCAAAGCGACCCAGCCGATGGCCGCGATATAGATCACGAACAGCAGCACATGGGCGACATACAACTGCCAAACGCGCTTCCAGAGGCGGGTCGCGCCAACGACGAAGCCGCGATCGAGCATCATCCGCGCGTAGACGAATGAGGCCGTATAGCCGGAGATGAAGACGAAGAGATCCGCGGCGTCGCTGAACCCGTAATTGCGCGGCGTGGCCCAGTTGATGATGTTGTTCGGGATGTGGTCGAGAAAGATCCACCAGTTGGCGATACCGCGGAAGAAATCGAGCCGGAGATCTCGGCCTTTTTCTGGGAGTGTTGCCTGGATTTCCATGAGTACCCGTTTCGTAATGCGATCGAGCCGAATAACGCCAGCAGAACGCCTATCCGGACCCAAACGGTCCGACATTGTCACCGCGTTTCGGACCGACTATACCAGCATCTGCCGTAGAAAGTCTCGCTTGGGACGGGCGCGCTCAACATCTTGATGCTGGCCGGGCACCGAATCTCGTGCTTTTTACCTATCGATCATAGCCGCCGCGCGCAGGCCAGGGACCCGCCATTTCATGACAGCAAGAATCTTCAAACCTGCTAAAAATGCGATGCAATCCGGCGCGGCAAAGACCAAGCTCTGGCAGCTCGACTATGAGCCCGAGCAGCCCCGCGTGATCGAGCCTCTGATGGGCTGGACCTCGTCCGGCGACATGAAGCAGCAACTGACCCTCCGCTTCGATACCAAGGAGGATGCTGTCGCTTACTGTGAGCGTGAAGGCATTCCGTATCAGGTGCTCGAGCCGAAGGAATTGCAGCCGCGTGTGAAGGCCTATGCAGACAATTTCGCATTCCGCCGCCCGGAGCCCTGGACTCACTAAGCCTGAATTGCCGAGAGCCAAATTGCGCCGGGAAATGTCGGGGACATGACATTTTCAGGGTGCGCTTTGGCCTATTGAGGGTGCCTGACCCTCTGCAAGTCTCTCCGCGAAAGTTGTGGTTGCATTCAGCCGCCAAGCAGTGACACCTTGCGGGTCGAAGCCGTCCGGAATGGACGGAAGCAAGCAAGATCAAAACGTTACGCGGCGGGAAACAATGGCACTTCGTTCCGGACTCGATCCCAAATCGGCCGACTTCACCCGCAATGCCGAGGTCATGCGCGGCCTGGTCGCTGACCTCCGCGACAAGCTCTCGCAGGTGGCTGGCGGCGGCGGAGAAGCCTCCCGCGCCAAGCACACCGCGCGCGGCAAGATGCTGGCGCGTGATCGCGTTGACCTTCTGATCGATCCCGGGACCGCCTTTCTGGAATTCTCGCCGATGGCCGCTTACGGCCTCTACGGCGGCAACGTGCATTCGGCCAGCATCGTCACCGGCATCGGCCGCGTGTCCGGCCGGGAATGCGTGATCGTCGCCAACGATGCGACCATCAGCGGCGGCACTTACTATCCGATGACGGTGAAGAAGCATCTGCGCGCGCAGGACATTGCGCGGCAGAACAATCTGCCGTGCATCTACATGGTGGATTCCGGCGGCGCATTCCTCCCGCAGCAGGACGAGATTTTCCCGGACGAGAAGCACTTCGGGCGCATCTTTTACAATCAGGCGCAGATGTCGGCGCAGCAGATTCCGCAGATCGCGATCGTGATGGGATCGTGCACCGCAGGCGGCGCTTATGTGCCCGCCATGTCGGACGAGAGCATCATCGTCCGCAATCAGGGCACCATCTTCCTCGGCGGCCCGCCGCTGGTGAAGGCAGCGACCGGCGAAGTCGTCACCGCGGAAGAACTCGGCGGCGCGGATGTGCACTCAAGGCAGTCCGGCGTCACCGATCATTATGCACAGAACGACAGCCACGCCATCGGCATCGCCCGCCGCATCGTGGGCAATCTCAATCCCGCGACATCGTCCGCGACCGGATTGCGCGAGCCGCGCGAGCCGCTGTTCGACCGCGAGGACATTTATGGCGTGGTGCCTGCCGATGCCCGCAAGCCGTTCGATGTCCGCGAGATCATCGCGCGGATTGTGGACGGATCGGAATTTGAGGAATTCAAGAAGCTCTACGGCACGACGCTGATCTGCGGCTTCGCGCACATCTGGGGCTATCCGGTCGGCATTATCGCAAACAACGGAATTCTCTTCAGCGAAAGCTCGCTGAAGGGCGCACACTTCATCGAACTGTGCAGCCAGCGCGGCATTCCGCTGCTGTTCCTGCAGAACATCACCGGCTTCATGGTCGGCAAGAAGTATGAGGCGGGCGGTATCGCGCGAGACGGCGCGAAACTTGTCACGGCCGTTGCAACAGCATCGGTGCCGAAATTCACCGTGGTGATCGGCGGCTCCTATGGTGCCGGCAACTACGGTATGTGCGGCCGCGCCTACAGCCCGCGCTTCCTGTGGATGTGGCCGAACGCGCGCATCTCGGTGATGGGCGGCGAGCAGG
>CAZQMD010000032.1:0-28928 GCA_964594185.1 uncultured Afipia sp.
GTTCCGTATCCTCGACGAAGAACCCGGCCAGCAGCCCGAAAGACAGATCGGGCAGCTCCTGGCCGGCCGGGATCTGCCGGCCACAACGCGCCCGCAGGTGCTGCAGCGGCTCGATTCCTCCTCCGTTGCGATCTCGATGATCGGAACGCCGCTCCACAAACAGGGCGTGGTGGCAGGTGCCGTGCTGGTGCTGCACGACATGACCAGCGAGAAGAAATACATCGCGCGGCTGTCGTGGCAGGCATCGCATGACAGCCTGACCAAACTGGCCAATCGCCGCGAGTTCGAGCATCGCCTCGAAAAGGCCCTGCAATGTCAGGACCGCGACCTGGACAATCCGCATGCGCTGATGTTCCTCGATCTCGACCAGTTCAAGATCATCAACGACACCTGCGGCCACGCCGCCGGCGACAAACTCCTGTGCGAGGTTGCCGAAACGCTGCAGCTTCATCTGCGGGTCGACGATCTGCTGGCGCGGCTGGGCGGCGACGAATTCGCGATCCTGCTCGAGAACGGCGACCTCGAACGGGTTGCCATCGTCGCGGAGCGGTTGCGTCAGGCAGTGCAGGATCTCAATTTCGTCTGGAACGGGCGCTCGTTCACGGTCACCGCCAGCATCGGCCTTGTGCAGATGCGCGGCCATGCGACCAAGGACGAAACCCTGCGAACGGCCGACCTCGCCTGCTATCTCGCCAAGGAGAAAGGCCGCAACCGGATCCAGATTCACAATCCGAGCGATACCGAACTGCTGCATCGCTTCGGTGAAATGGCCTGGGTGCAACGGATTCACGACGCGCTGGAAGAGCAGCGATTCTGCCTCTATGCGCAGAATATCGCAGCCCTGCATAACAACGGCAGCGCAGGTGCGCACATCGAACTGCTGCTGAGGCTGCGCGACAAGGACGGCAACCTCGTGCCTCCGGGAGACTTCATTCCGGCCGCGGAGCGTTATGGCTTGATGCCGCTGATCGATCGCTGGGTCGTGCATCATGCGTTCGACATCATCGCCAACCGGCTGCGGGGCGCCGCATCGGCCAGCATCGCCACCTGCGCGATCAACCTGTCGGGCGCGACCTTCAGCGACGAAGGCTTTGTCGATTACGTTCGCGAACAGCTCACACTGTTCAACATTCCGCCGTCGATGATCTGCTTCGAAATCACCGAGACCAGCGCGATTGCCAATCTCGACAATGCCAACCGCTTCATCGGCGTGTTGCAGCAGCTGGGATGCCGGTTCTCGCTGGACGATTTCGGCAGCGGCATGTCGTCATTCGGCTATCTGAAACACCTGCCGGTGAATTATCTCAAAATCGACGGCAGCTTCGTCAAGGACATGCTGGAAGATCCGATCGACCGCGCCATGGTGGAAATGATCTGCCGGATCGGCAAGGTCATGGGCAAGCAGACCATCGCCGAATTCGTGGAGAACGACGCCACCATTCAGGCGCTGCGCGAGATCGGAGTCGATTACGCCCAGGGATACGGTGTCGGCCGCCCCGAACCGTTCGAAAAGCTGGTGCCCACCACGCTGCGCAGCCTCCGCGTCGCCTGATCCCGGCGCCGCGCGTCCCCGACACACAACCCTGCCATCTGGCGCAGCAGAGGAATCTGCTTGGCGCGGCGCAAAAAATCAGCATTGTGGCCGCATGACAGATGAATCAAAGCAAGCCGCCGAGGAACCAGCAAAGCAACCTGCGAAGGCGGGTGCCCTGATCGTCCCGGTCTCTCCGTTTCAGCAGAACTGCACCCTGCTGTGGAACGCCGCAACCATGCATGGGGTCGTGATCGATCCGGGCGGGGACGTTCCGGATATTCTTGCAGCGATCAAGCAGGCCGGCATCACGGTCGATGAGATCTGGATCACCCATGGCCATATCGATCATGTCGGCGGCGCAGCAGAGCTGCGTGACCAGTTGAAAGTGCCGATCATTGGCCCGCATGTCGCCGACAAGTATCTGCTCGACAATGTCGTCGCGAGCGGCGCGAATTTCGGCATGACCGGCGTGCGCAACTTCGCGCCCGACCGCTGGTTAAACGAAGGCGATCAGCTGAAGATCGGCGACCTCGTGTTCGACGTTTATCATGCGCCCGGCCACTCGCCGGGCAGCGTGGTGTTCTTCAACAAGGACATGCGCTTTGCAGTTGTCGGCGACGTGCTGTTCAACGGCTCGGTCGGCCGCACTGACCTGCCCGGCGGCGATCACGCCACTCTGATCCGCTCGATCAACGAGAAACTGCTGCCGCTCGGCGACGATATCGGCTTCATCTGCGGCCATGGCCCCGGCTCGAATTTCGGCCATGAGCGCGCCACCAATCCGTTTCTCAACGGCGGGCTGGGCTAGCGGTTTAATTCCGCACGGCGTAAAGCGGCGTCCGCAACGTGAACTGCACCAGCGGATCGGGCGTCCATGCAACTTCCACCGACGCGCCGAACAGCCGGTTGTCGTTGTCGTCCATGCGATCGAGATCGATCCTGAAGGTGGGCTGCGTGAACGCCTTTGCCCTGATCAGGCCGCCTGCAAGCTCGGCACCGCCGAATGTCTGGATACCGAAGCGGCCCGACAGTTTCCAGTTGTTCTCCCACTGATAGTAAGCGCCGAGATATCCGACGAACGCCGGTTCGACTTTCGCCAGCGCCGAATCCACCCACACCGCGGTCAATCGCGTTCCGGCGAGCAGGCCCCGCGTCTGATCCTCGTTGAGCCCGTAATCCAGTTCAAGCACCGTCTGGTTCGAGGTTGAGGCCAGCCCCGGCCCGCTGGTGATCGAGCGCGTCAGGGTGGAGATCACTGTGACGGTCATGCTGTTCTGCTGAATGACATCGGCGTTGAATCCGACATTCCAGCTATCGAGGGTCATCGAGGACCACGGCACAAGATCGCTGCGCGCCGTGCTGGCGCTGACGCCGCCATAGATCGAGCACCGCTCGGTGAGGTCGATGGTCAGCGGCGCATTAAGTGTCACAACCTGCGCCGCCACGGGAATTGGCGAGACAAAGCTCCGGAAGCCGATGGCAAGCGTGTTCGGCGGCACGCTGGTATATTGCGTGTTGTAATCCAGATAGATGTTCGGCTGCTTCGCAGCGCTCGTCGTTTCGTCGTCTTCGTCATCGCCGGCGCGGGCGGAATCGAGACACGCCAGAGCCGCGAGCAGGCCAAGCACGACGCGCGACATCGCATGCCGCAACCGCCCGCTTCTGACATCACGACGGCTCATTGTCGCCCGTTGACATGAAAGCGCCCCCACATCCGGCGATGGTGGCGCTTTCTGCCGGTCTTTTCAATCGTGCGGATCAACATCGGCTCAGTTCAATGTGGCCTTGAGCGCAGTTGCCGCAGAGGCGTAACCACCCCGCGCACCATCGACAAAATGAAAATGGTCCGGCCGCGACGCCGACAGGGTAAAACAGGTCATCATTGCCGCGTCCTGGCGATGCAGGCCATAACGCGCCGTGCCCGCAGCGGCGGCCGCGGCAAGACGGCTTTCCAGCGCGTCGGCCAATTCAGGTTTGCAGTCCAGCACCATGCGCAAGCCGTCGTCGTATTTCCGGAAGTCGGAATTCTCCACCACCTGCTGCATGTAGATTTTCGGCACGAAACCGCCGGCTGAAATGTTGAGCCGGAACAGCATGTAGGCGAACAGCGTCCACGCATGAACGCCGAGGCGGCGCCTGAACAGCGAGCCACCACGCTGCGCCAGCGCCTCGAAATTCGCACCCGGCGTCGGCCAGCGCATGCGCGGGCCGGATGACGGCACCGGCCGCCCTGCGCCGGGGCTTTTTTCCACCAGCGTCACCACATCCTCGATCAGGCGGCGAAATCCGGCGCTGTCCGAGGATGCCCCCGGCACAATCAGCATCGACAGAATAAGCCCGCGCTCCGCAGGCATTTCGGAAAACCGGCATGACAGCCCGGAGAGATCGGGATGCGCACCGGATGGTGCGGGCGTCACGGTGAACTCGCCGCGCTTCATCGCGGCTTCCGCCCATGCGAGGCCCCCGCCGGAAAACATCGCGTAGGACACATGGGGCGAGGCTGCGTAGCGCGCGACCTTCACATCGAGACCCTGCGCACGGATTGCCCCGATCGGCACCAGCGCGACACGCAAGGAGAGATCGAGATCCTCCTTCACCCATGTCGCAGTTGCCGCCAGCGCTTCGCGTGCCAGTTCCGCATCCTGCGGCGACACGGCGAAGCTTGCGCCGTCTCCGCCGAACGCAAACGGGAAATCGCGGCCCTCCAGCGCATTGGTCACCGAGGCGATCACCGCAGCGCCCGCCATGTTCACCGCCTTGTAGCGGTTGTCCGCAATGGCCTTGGTCGACTGCACGATGTCGGCGACGCCAATCAGCCAGCCATCCGGCACGGGCCGGTACAGCGACGGGTCCATCAGATTGGCGAAGCCGCGAAACACCGGCATGGCGCCATAAAATGCGCCCTCCGCAGGATCGGCTGCCGCCTGATTGTCCAGTCCGCTCATCAGCAAGTCCTTTGCGCCCGAAGCGCTACGCAACAGGCCCAGCGTTCCAAAAATACGCGCCATCAGCAAGACGGGTTCACGTCTGCCGCAAACAAAATCGGCGCGGGCAAGCCCGCGCCGACGGTCAGACTGAAAAGCCGCTCGCCGCGTCAGCGATGACGCTTGTGCTTGCGAGCGCGGCGCGGCGCGGAATCATACTGGCGAGGCTGATACCATGGATTCGCCATGCACGAACCGCCGACGCCACTGGTGGCCTGACGGCACTGCTCATAGGTGAAATAGGCACATATCCGGCCTAGTCCGGTACGGCTGTAATTTTCCGAACAGAATGGCGCATCTCCCCAAGCATTAGCAGCAGCCCCCGACACGGTCCCCAGCATCGCAACAGCAGCTACGGCGAGAGTGGCCGCGAAATTGATCTTCGGCATTTCGAATCTCCCTGATGCCACTCTATATGGGCATCGCCGCCGGATTGGCTATTGCCAAGATGGCACACGGCGTTTTCACCGCCGTGTCGCTGGAAAAGTGCTACACTAAATCAAACCAGCACCAGCGCAGGGGTTCCGATGTCTCCCGTTTCTTTCATGCTCAATGTTCTGTGGGTCGTGCTCGGCGGTTTCTGGATGGCGCTCGGATGGGCGGTTGCGGCCGTCATCATGGCCATCACCATCATCGGCATCCCATGGGCGCGCGGCGCATGGAATATCGCGATCTACACGCTGTTTCCGTTCGGCCAGAAAGCCGTTTCGCGCGAGATCTATATCGGGCAGAGCGATTTCGGCACCGGCATTTTCGGATTTATCGGCAATGTAATCTGGCTGATCCTTGCCGGATGGTGGCTGGCGCTCGGCCATCTGTTCACAGCATTGCTGCTTGCGGTCACGATCATCGGCATTCCGTTCGCATGGGCGCATCTGAAACTCGGCGCCATCGCGCTGTGGCCGATCGGCAAGACCATCGTTCCGGCATGACCGGCGGCACTGGCGCGTAACCGCACCGCACCATCACAACTCGCCGATCCCGGTCGATCGGAGTTGTCGGCATCCGCCAACTCAGCGATAATTCCCCGCAGTTTCTGCGGGGAATCGCCATGTCACTGCAAAGCCTGACATCACCGGCTGCGATCAAAACGCCCTTCATGGTGGATCGCGCCAAGCTCGCACACATTCCGGGCGATGAAGGCTGGCCGCTGATCGGACGCACGCTGCATGTTCTCGCCGATCCCAAGGGCGAAGCCGATGCGATGGCGCGCAAATATGGACTGATCTATCGCTCGCGGATTCTCGGCGAGACCAGCGTCTCGCTGCTCGGCCCCGAAGCCAACGAGTTCATGCTGCTCGACCAGACCAAGCTGTTCTCATCGACCAATGGATGGGAAACGATTCTGGGACGCCTGTTTCCGCGCGGATTGATGCTGCTCGATTTTGAAGAACATCGCCTGCATCGCCGCGCCATGTCGGTCGCCTTCAAGGCCGGCCCGATGAAGAACTATCTCGCGCAACTCGACACCGGCATCGCAGCGCGTGTGGATCAGTGGCGCGAGGCTCCCGGCCCGATGCTGTTCTATCCAGCGATGAAGCAGCTCACCCTCGATCTTGCCGCGACGTCTTTTCTCGGCACCGGCATCGGCCCCGAAGTCGATGAGGTCACCCGCGCCTTTGTCGACATGATCGCGGCGTCCGTCGCGGTGATCCGCGAACCATGGCCGGGCACACAGATGGCGCGCGGCGTTAGGGGACGCCAGCGCATTGTCGAATATTTCTCGCAGCAGATTCCGCTGCGACGGGAGAACGGCGGAGACGACCTGTTCTCGCAACTGTGTCACGCCACCCATGAAGACGGTGCGCTGCTTTCGACGCAGGACATCGTCGATCACATGAGCTTCCTGATCATGGCGGCCCACGACACGCTGACATCGTCGCTGACATCGTTCGTCGCACTGCTGGCCGCGCATCCGCAATGGCAATCGCGGCTGCGCGAGGAAGTTTCCTCGCTGGGCATCGCGCCCGGCGCACCGCTGCCGTTCGAGAAACTCGACGCCATGCCGTTGACGGAGATGGCCTTCAAGGAAGCGATGCGGATGAAGCCGCCGGTGCCGTCGATTCCGCGCCGGGCGACACGCGATTTCAGCTTCAAGGGTTATGATATTCCCGCCGGAACACTGGTCGGCATGAATCCGTTGTTCACGCATCACATGAGTGAACACTGGCCCGATCCAGAGACATTCGATCCGCTGCGCTTCACCGACGAGGCACAGCGTGCGCGCCATGGCTTCGCGTACGTTCCGTTCAGCGGCGGCGCGCATATGTGCCTCGGCCTGCACTTCGCCTACATGCAGGCCAAGTGCTTTGCGTTCCATTTCCTGCAGAATCTGAATGTCACGCTGGAGCCGGGCTATGTGCCCGCCTGGCAGATGTGGCCGATTCCGAAGCCGAAAGACGGACTACGGGTGACGTTAGCTGCCGCATAAAGCTCTGCGCGGCTGTCCCGTTGACTCCGCGCCTCCCGTCAGACAAGCAATTGGCAACCTGCAATACACAAGCGGGACGGGAGAAAACATGCTCAAGACCGATCTTCCCTCGGGCTATGTCGGCCCCTTCGCCGGGCTGGATGTGCCGTGGCTGCTGCGGCTGCGCGCCGAAACCCGGCGCGATCATCCGTTCCTGATCTGGGCGCCATTCGACGCGCCGGCGCGGCCATGGACCTACGGCGAGTTTCACGAACGTGTCGGCGCGCTGGCGGCCGGTCTTCATGCACGCGGAATCAGGCGCGGCGAATGCGTGCTGATCCATCTCGACAACTGCATCGAGATGCTGCTGGCGTGGTTCGCCTGCGTTGAACTCGGGGCCATTGCCGTCACCACCAACACCCGCTCCGCGCCTGCCGAGATGGAATATTTCGCGGGCCATTGCGGCGCCGTCGCCGCCATCACGCAGCCGGCCTATGCCGAACTGATCGCCACCAACTGCCGCAACCTGCGCTGGCTCGCCGTAACATCGCATGACGCAGGCACCGCGCCCGCGCAGGGCCATCAATCGCCGAAGTCCGAGTCGTTCGGAGCGCTGTTCGCCGACAGCGCGGATCGCCCGAGGCGTCCCGCCGACCCTTCCGCATCATGCAGCGTGCAATACACCTCCGGCACCACGTCGAGGCCGAAGGCTGTATTGTGGACTCACGCCAACGCACTGTGGGGCGCGAAGGTCAACGCGGTGCATCAGGATCTGCGCCCGGAAGACGTGCACCAAATCTATCTGCCGCTGTTCCACACCAATGCGCTGGCCTATTCCATGCTGGCCTCGCTGTGGGTCGGCTGCACGGCCGTCATCCAACCGCGCTTTTCCGCAAGCCGGTTCTGGATCACGGCGCTGGAGCATCGCAGCACATGGACCTCGCTGGTGCCGTTCTGCGTCAAGGCGCTGATGGAACGCGAAGCGCCGAAGAACCATCACTTCCGGCTCTGGGGCAGCGCGATCTGCGAACCGCCGACCGACAAGATTTTCGGCGTCAAGACCATCGGCTGGTGGGGTATGACCGAAACCATCACCCATGGCATTGTCGGCGAGCCGAATCAGCCGAACCTTCCGCTCGCGATCGGTCGTCCCGCGCCGGAATACGATATCCGTGTCGTGGACGACAACGGCGCACCGGTTGAAGTCGGCGGCACCGGCGATCTTCTGATCCGCGGCGTACCGGGCCTGTCGCTGTTCAAGGAATATCTGCACAACGAGACGGCGACCCGCGACAGTTTCGACGCGCACGGCTATTTCATCACCGGCGACCGCGTGAAGATTCTGGAAGACGGATTCATCCGTTTCGGCGATCGCGCCAAGGACATGCTGAAGGTCGGCGGCGAAAATGTTGCGGCCTCCGAAATCGAACAGGTGGTGATTACGGTGGCCGGTGTGCGCGAGGCCGCCGTGGTGGCCAAGAAGCATCCGATGCTGGACGAGGTGCCGGTGGTGTTCGTCATTCCGGCCAACGGCCTCGACGGCGCGCCGCCGACGCTGCACGATGATATCCTGCGCGCCTGCAGGAATGCGCTGGCCGATTTCAAGGTGCCGCGCGAGGTGCGGCTGGTCGATGATATGCCGCGTTCGACCCTTGAAAAGGTGGCGAAGGCGGAATTGCGTAAATTGCTGGCGTGAGCGAGACACGTCCGAGAGACAGGAAGAGGATGTTGCGATGGCCCAACCGAAATTCGATATCGTCGTTTATGGCGCAAGCGGCTTCACCGGCAGGCTGGTCGCCGAATATCTCGCCGCAAATTTCGGCCCCGGCAACAATCTCACATGGGCGATGGCCGGCCGCAGCCGCGACAAGCTCGCCGCCGTCCGCGACGAGATCGGCGCGCCGAAAGACACGCCGCTGATCGAAGCCGACGCCAGCGATCCCGCATCGCTGAAAGCGCTGGTCGAGCAGGCCAAGGCGGTGCTCACCACGGTCGGCCCCTATCAGCTTTACGGCTCCGAGCTGGTCGCGGCCTGCGCGGCCTCCGGCACCGACTATCTCGATCTCTGCGGCGAGCCTGTCTGGATGCGCCAGATGATCGACGCGCATCATGCCACCGCGCAATCCACCGGCGCGCGCATCCTGTTTTCCTGTGGGTTCGATTCCATCCCGTTCGAACTCGGCGTGTTCTTCCTGCAGAACGCAGCGAAGAAACAGTTCGGCGCGGCATGCCCGCTGGTGAAAGGCCGCGTCCGCAAGATGAAGGGCACATTCTCCGGCGGCACTGCCGCGAGTCTGAAAGCCACCTATGCGGCGGCCGCGAAAGATCTCAGCATCGTGCCGCTGCTCAAGAATCCCTTTGCGCTGACACCGGGCTTTGAAGGCCCGAAGCAGCCGCCGGGCAACAAGCCGCTTCATGATGACGATCTCGGCATGTGGGTCGCGCCGTTCGTGATGGCGACCATCAACACCCGCAACGTCCACCGCTCGAACCTCCTGATGGGATTCCCTTACGGCAAGAATTTTGTCTACGACGAGATGATGCTGGCTGGTCCGGGCGAGAAAGGCGAAGCCACCGCCAAGGCGATTGTCGGCGCCAATTCCGCGATGGGCGGACCGGGCGGACCGAAACCGGGCGAAGGGCCGTCAAAGGAAGAGCGCGAGACCGGGATGTACGACATCCTGTTTGTCGGCATCACACCGGACGGCAAACAGATCCGCGCTTCGGTGAAGGGTGACCGCGATCCAGGTTACGGCTCGACATCCAAGATGATCGGCGAAGCCGCCGTATGCCTGGTGCGCGACGCCAAGGATGTGGCCGGCGGCATCTGGACGCCGGGCGCTGCACTGGGCGACCGCCTGATCAAGCGGCTCACCGATCACGCCGGCCTTCAGTTCGCGGTGGAAAGCTGAAGTCATCACCGTCCCGGCTTTGATGGCTTCAAAGCCGGGCTCTGGTTTATTCTGCGTTGCGCGCCATGAAGGTCGCAGGCGAGCCATCGTTCGGATCGACAAAGATGATGTCGGTCGGATTGCGCCGCGGCGTGTCGATCGACAGGAACACGACCGGCTCTTCATAAAGCTCCGGCATTGCGTGAACGGTGTTGCGCTCGAAGAACAGGAGTTGACCCGGACCGAACTCGGCTTTTGTCGCGGCGTCCTTCATCCAGAAGGTGCCGCGGCCCGACACGACATAGAGATATTCGTCGCAGGTCGCGTGATAATGCGGCGGTGTCGGGCGATAGACCCGGAACACCCGCGCGCTCGCCTGCTCGCGATCGGTCAGATACTTGTCGACCAGCAGGGTCTTTGCCGTGTCCGGCAGCGATTTGGCGATCGAGGGAATGTCGAAAATTCCGGTTGAGGCGTGAACGTCATCAGGCATGGTTGTTCTTGTTCTCCTGTTTTTCAGCGCGGCCAGATGCCATCTCGTTTTGCGGCAAACCGGCGAAATAGCGGACGACTGCCGCCTGTCTGGCATCGGCCGCCGGCCATGCAATTGGCTTATATCAAAAATCCCCGCCGGATTAATCCCCCGCCGACGGACACGCTATCCCGCCGAAGCCGAGAAAACCCGCACCAGCCGTTGCCCGCACCGGTCCAATCGGCTAAATGGAATGCGCTGCACCCGTAGCTCAGCTGGATAGAGCGTTGCCCTCCGAAGGCAAAGGTCACACGTTCGAATCGTGTCGGGTGCGCCAGTTTCTCTCACTTTCAAACGCATCAGTCCGCAGAATGTCCGCGTAACGGGTTCGCCACCTGTTCTTGTCGCGGAGCGGGCGTATGACGCGCGGCCCGAAACCAGGAACGATGACGCCCGAGCGGCGTGCGGAGATTAGCGCCGCCACCAAAGCGCGAATGGCGGACCCGGCTATCCGCGCCAAAATTTCCCGCCGCACAAAAGACGGCCTGCTGGCTGCGCAGAACGGATTGTTTGAAATCCGCGACTTACGCACCGCCTGGAAACGCGCACGCCCGGAAATCCGCAAAAGGTTTCTAAGCGAAACACTTGATGCGCTTTGGTTGGATGCCGAACTGCACCGCGCCGCCGCGCTCGCCGCTGAAGATTCGGAAGTCCGATGAGCATTCAAGCGGTCGCATGGGTGCTTGGGTTAGACATCCCTGATCCCCACCAGAAGCTAATCCTAATTTCGCTTGCTAACCACGCAAACGCAGAGGGCTTCTGCTGGCCAACCATGAAAACAATCGGAAAGGAGGCGTCTTGTGATCGCAGAACCGTGATGCGTCGCCTTCCAAACCTTATCGCCGCTGGCTTGGTGAGAGTTATTGAGGCGACCGAGGGCAAACAAAAACTAGCCCATACCTACCAATTGCTGTTGCCGGGTTGTGACCATCAGTCACAACCCCCTTCGCGTCAAAAGCCCGCGCGAGCATCCAAGACGTTGCGCCCCAGAGTCACAAGGGGTTGTGACTCTGCAGTCACAACAGACAACCATCATTCAACCATCACTTCCTCCAAACCTCCTTCAAATTCGGCGCAAAGGGGGAGACCGTCGCTCGCAAGGGATGGGGATTAAATTCTCACCCCCCGGATGCCGACCGTAAGCACGCAAATTCGTATGCTTCGCAGCGGCGCGATGAGGCACGTCACCGGCAGGACCGGTCTTCCCAACAGCAAATTCAATCTCAATTGGTCGCTCGCCTGGGCGGCGGCGACGTCGGCAGGGGCTGGCTGCTGTTCGGAGAATTGTCTCCGGCCAAGCAAGATGCGCTCACAGCCCAACAGCGACGTGGCCTTCTGGACGAGCAATCAATCGCTCGGGTCTTGCTAGAAATTCAGCAGCATGCGCAGCCGCCATAGCGGGAGGGTGGGTCAAAAGTCAAAACCATTTCCACATCCCACCGGCGGCCAACCTTCAAATGCAAAAAGTTGGAATTGAATACAAAAAGCCCACATCGAGTGCGCGCCGCTATCAACCTTCGGCAAATTTGCCGGAAGTGAACGAGGCAATTACGCGACGCCATATTCTGCAAATTTGCAGAATTACCCCGCGAGCGATGGCCCCGAGCCAAACTCCGCCAATTGGCGGAGTTTTCTCAAAAACGCAGGCCATGTCGCCGCAAACCGGCAAATTTGCCTGTTTCGTTCAAGCGGCAAATTTGCCGCTTGAACGGATCGGACTTTCCGCAAATTTGCGGAAGGTCGAAAAGTCAGCGTTGCGCAAATTTCTCGAATCGATAATCGTGAGATTGCGTTTCGCGGCTGCTCTTGGCGCCGCTCGAAACAAACACCCTACGCCGTGCGCTAGGGGAAGCCTCATGCCTGGCGCTGGGGACGAGACGGCGAATAGCCGTGATTCCGTATCATCCAACCTCAATCCGAGGCGCAGCAATGCGTTTGCGGAGCTATCAGCCCTAAAGGAGGGCTTCAAATGAAACACATCCATCGCAGCATTCCGCGAGCACCACTCGCAAGCTTGCTATCCTCCAAAAAACCACCTGCGATCATCGGTAGCGTACAGCATCATGCCGACGACGCTGGGGTGGAAGTCCTCATGCGGCAGGTGAAAAATGAAATTACCCGCATCGGCGGGGAATCTCGCACCACACTCGAAAATCACGCTCGGCGCATGGATGATCTTTCGGATCGTCAGCGCGACGTTGAGCAAACTCTCGCTGATCGACGATTCAGCAGCCGAGGCGGCGATCATCCAGAGTCACTCGGCGAGCGGGTGATCAATTCCGCAGAATTCAAAGCTTTTGGTGGAAGTAGCGCGCGCGGAAAATTCTCGGTCCGTGTTCAGAACGCGATAACCTCGCTTTCGACGTCCGCTGGCGGCCTCATCCCGCCGGATCATCGGCCAGAAATCGTTGCACTTCCGCGTCGCCGTCTGACAATCCGCGCCCTGCTCGCCCCCGGCAACACAAACAGCAATAACGTGCAGTACGCTAGGCAGACTCTGCGCACGAACAATGCTGCAGTCGTAACCGAGGGCTCCAAAAAACCAGAGTCTGTTTACGCCTGGTCACAAGCCGATGCTCCGGTGCGTACAATCGCCCATTTCGTCAAGGCGAGCCGACAGGCGATGGACGACGCGCCATTGCTCGCATCCACCATCGACGGCGAATTGCGGTACGGCCTCGATCTTAAGGAGGAAAGCCAACTTCTTTTCGGAAGTGGATCCGGTCAGAATATTCACGGGATTGCGACGCAAGCCACCGCATATGAGACGTTTCGTAACGGAACAAGCGATACGGCATTCGACACACTGGCGCACGCTATCGCGCAGGCCGAAACAGCGTTGCTGCCCGCAACCGGAATCGTCCTGAACAACAATGACCTCGAATCAATGAAGCTGATCAAGGATGGCGAGGGTCGATACATCGGCGGCGGACCGTTCGGCCCACCAATCACGACGATCTGGGGTCGGCCTGTGGCCGGAACGCCGGAGATGCCAGCTGGTCAATTCCTTGTTGGGGCGTTCCTGGATGGCGCGCAAATCTTCGACCGCCTCGAGGCAGAAGTTCTCGTTTCGTCGGAAAACGAAGACGATTTCGTCAAGAACCTCATCACGGTTCGGGCAGAAGAGCGGCTCGCACTTGCCGTGAAGCGCCCCAACGCATTCATTTATGGCGAATTACCGAACATCTAGGCGGCCGACATTCGAGGTCGTCGCAGTCCGACCAATAGCGAAAAGCGCGATGCCTGCCGCCTAGATTGGCATGATGCAAAGGTTCAATCGCGCGAGGCTGCAACGTCACGGATGTACTGACGTGAACTAACGAAGGACCAAGCGGCAGATCTGCCGCTTGGTTTTTTTAGAACTGTGCGCTCATCGGCTTTGCTCTCAGCAAGCCCTATCGCGGCCTTCGATCAAGCCAATTTTCTCAGCCTGCGAACCCGATGATCGTCTAGATACCGGGGATGCTCGGCTAGGAGCCGATCTAGTAAGGGAGCCAAATCATAAATGGCATTCCCTTGATCGGGACTTATGCTACTTGCTAATAATGCAAGCAATTCTTCCGGATGCGCACTCACAATCGTATCTGTTGGCGACTTACCCGCCTTGAGATGAAACTCCGTCTCTATCGACCAGACTTGAAACGGCAAAATAAACGGCGCAACAACCGCTACAGCCTCGGCAAATGATGGCCCTACCGCACCAGGAATTCTCGCAAAATCATTTGCTGCGCTAGGAGTTTGTAACGCAGGCTCAAGAGGCCACACTTCTTCAAAAAACGCTTTCCCGATCTTTTTCCATCGCACTTCAGAACTTCCATCACCATCGCTTGGTGTTGGACCGAAAGA
The DNA here is from genome assembly GCA_964594185.1 of uncultured Afipia sp. Taxonomy (GTDB): domain Bacteria; phylum Pseudomonadota; class Alphaproteobacteria; order Rhizobiales; family Xanthobacteraceae; genus Afipia. Next base: position 14,198 of record CAZQMD010000032.1, read on the forward strand.
AAATACCAGTGAAAACTGACGCGCAGCGGCCGCACGGACATCATCGTTCGTTAGTGAGAGCGCACTCCGCATCATCGGAACGTTAATCCGATAAGATTTTGGCGAAGATCGCGACCAGATCCAAACCATGACACACATCTCTGAAAGACGGCGCATCGCGTCGGGAGACAAATCAAGTGTTTGAAGGCGCTTGTAAAGCGAGAGCTCTAAGCTTGCCCATACCTTCTCTGATGGAGCTTGACTGAATTTCGAAAAGGCCTCCCAAAGTCGCAGCCCCTCCTTGTCAGCTCTCTTCATCGGCTGAATTACAACTCGATTCAGCCAGTGCTCTTCTGCTGTAGCAAAGTAGTTAATGCTTATCGCCATTCGGTTTGCCCACATCTCATGCGCTCTTCCATTGATCGTCATGAGCTGAGCGAATAGATGCCGCGGCAAGGCAGACGGGCCTTTATCGAGGGTGAGGCATCGTCGAATCACAAAGGAAAGCAGATGACCAAACGGCTCATTTAGCGACGCACTGGTCAAATCCTCTTCTTCCTCATCCTGCTTCGCATTTGCAGACCTCGCCGCTAACGGAAGCAGCTTTCCCCAAAGCTCCTCGGCGTTATTAAGCGATTTAAGTTTTTCATCCGACGCATCCAACCAATAGGAGAGTCGATCAGCCAACGACTCAAAATGCCATTGCGAAAGACCCAACGCCGTGTCGATAATTCGCTGAGCGATATCACGCTCAGCCGCGAGATCTTCACTTACGATATGCGGACTGCTGAGCAATAATCGAAATGCCGGAAGAAAATTCTCATCTGCTGGTTCTGAGACCTCGAGAGCTCCGAGAATCCGTGATTTTCCGCTCAAACCGCTCGCAAAGGCCTCCGCATGATCGCCTTCGCCGAATGGATGATCTGCATGAGCAGCGACTAGTTTCGACAAAAGTTGATCGGGGGCTACCCCATCAAACTGGTCGGGTTTACCCGCTGGCACCCAAGAGAATTCGGCGACCGGAAGCCCCAACTCGACTGCCGATACATTCTTAGGAAATCCTAGATCGCTAGATCGACGCTCGGCGACGAGCTCAGCCAGGCCAGGCGAAATCTCGCCACCTGCATCAACTAATCGAGCGATCTCATGATCGCGATGATACAGTTTGGTGTCGGCTTCGACACCTTCAGAGCGAAAAGCTGAATCGTCCGGCCCCGCCAGAAGCCGTTCCTCTAGAAAATCTCTAACTTCGCGGGGAACGTCATCCCACCGTAACGCCCTAAGAGTTGCCACCTCCGGGAAGACAACCCACCGCCAGAACTGATGGTTGGTGGCCTTTGTAAGAAATGCGCCAACCTCCGCACCCGTAACTGCTTGTCTATTCCGGGCTGCGAACGCGAATAGCCGCACGAAGATGCCAGGCTCCTCTCCTCGCCACAACAACGACACCCGGCGCGCGCACTCTTCGCTTTTTTCCGAGATGGCCTCATACGTAAGCGACAACAATCTGACTAACGGCGCGAAGTCATTATTGTACGCATCAGGATCCTTATCATACTGATCCACCTCATCTTGATCAGACCGAACTTCAAATACACGATGGACAAGATAATTGGGTAGATCCTGGGTGGCACTCAGCCATCCGATATCGTGCGCGACGCGAAACGAGTTTCGAAGGGCTTGGGTTGCCAGCTCTGCCAGCTCAAACAACAGCTCGGTTGAAATTTTAGATAACTGCTGAAGTGAAAGCTTTGAAGAAAGCCAATCAGAAGTTCGTAGGGCCGTCTTGAACTCCCAGCGCACCCAATAAATCGGATTATCTCTAACATTTTCTCCGAATTCCGAGAGAGGTTCCGCATGCAAACGGGGGCGATAGCATTGAACAAGCTCCGTGATATCGTCTAGGCTTACCTCTCCACTTATTTTCTCTTTGATTTGATGCATCGAGAAGAACGGATCAGGGAATGAACTGTCTTTTGCTATTAGCTTGAATAAGCGCCAAACTGTCTTGATAGAACTATCCATGTCAGAGACCTGCGATTGCCGCTCTAACGAGTCAAAAAGTGCGATCGTATCGCTACCTAGCTCCCCACGAATAGACTTCAAAGCAAGAACCGCCCAATCGATCGTATCGCGCTCTCCGAGCCTGTCCTTGGCCCAGATTTCCAACATCCGCTCACGAGGCTTAAGGCGTTTGTCAATCATCATCGACCCAATGCACCTATCCAGCCAAAATCAAGTTTAAGACTGGCTAGATGTTTTACTGCACTCTCTCGCTCATCGACGGAAAGCAAAGAAAGTAGATCCTGCACAAATGATTTGTCGAAGGGAGTCGCGTCAGCATATTTTGCTTTCGTTGACTCTTCGAGCCTGCGCTCCACCCACTTTGGACCTTGCCTGGCCCAGTCGGCCCACATCGCAATCGACTCCCATAAGGGCGCGTGAGGGTTTGCCCCCGCACGAGGTGAATAGAACGATGCTTCGATTTCCTTTGAGCGCCAAACCTCCTCTTCAACAGCCACTTCAGATTCGGAGGAAACAGTTGTAATTGCGTAAGGAGGGTTCATGTCATCAAACAACGTAGAATCCTCACCAATGGCATCCATCAGATACCGCATAGGTGGATCGTCAGCAGAATACCCTAGCAATACGACGGTATATCGGCGCATTAAGTCGTATATGTAGTTTCCGATAACGCCTGATCTAAGATAAACCCGAGCAAAATCCCGACTTGAAAGCACCAAATCTACGGGTTGTGTGGGATCTGCGCCTATCACACCATGAAGATGTATTATTCCTTCAAAGTTGTGCGATCCGGGACGTGGGGCTATCCGCGCATCGAAACAAATAGGCTCAGTACCAAATTCGCTTCTCCATGCATCTTCGAGCAGGCGATCAAAGTTTGTCGTTACGATGCGGCACATTGGCCGACCCGACGCAGCGCCGGAAAAGGAGAGCCTCAATAAATCCGAGTGATTCTGGCTGAATGTTTTTCCAGAGAGAATTGTCTGAACCGCGTTTCGTACATTACGCGTTTTCGGTCTGCCCGCTAAGTCGGGATCGAGTCGCTTCTCTAGCGCTGAAAAGAAGCGATCAAACTGCCTCTCGAAGAATAGCGTCGCTTCGACAATTTGCTTTGGCGATATTGCTCCCCTGCTCAAAAACTTCGTTCTTCCAGATCTCGATTTCAATCGAAGGCCTTTGGGAATTAGGTCGAACAGTGGATCGTGTAGCGCGCTATAAACCTCCAGGCCAAGGCCATCGAAAAGTGGGAGCTTCGAAGCTGCAGATACTCCGGCGCCCGCCAGGAATAATACTTTTCCCTCCCGCCAATTGCGGATGACGTTATTTGGAATATCCGGGCCGTCAGCAATAAATTTCATGCGGGTGCGCGAGAACTGAAAAACCAAAGATTACATTAACTTCACTATGCTCTTCCAGAACGAAGGCCTGACTCAACCAATCTGCGTATGGCCTCTGAACGGCTTGGATGATCCTTTTGCTTTCTAGCCCACTCATCGACCTTCTCCCGAAGCGTCGAGGGAAGCCGAATTGCTGTAACCGGGTCGCGACCGGTAGCAGGTCTACCAGCCCTCTTTTTTGTGGGAGAGTTAGTTGCTTTGGCCATTTAATGTAGTACCTTAATATGCACCCGATTTGGTCGCTACTGCCGGGAAAGCGAGCAATATGACCTGCATAGCATATTTACAACCGACCGGGCGCCGCAGACGCCAACAGGCCATCAACCCAAGGCTGGGTTTAGTAGCCTTTGAACGCTGTATTTCTGCTCAGGAGGTTGCCGAAGCGACGTTCAGTGAAGAAGGCTTGCTCAACTTCGCCTGTCGGCATCAGCTCAGTCTTGATTGGCTCATTTTGGGGGACCTCCGCGGCCTAAGTTTCCAGGAGAGGGACGCTCCGTGAGGTGCGGTTGTCACATCTAGTGAGTCAATTGCCTTGCAGACCGTTGACACTATGCGGTCGCATAGCGTATTCGTTATGCAACTGCATAGGGTCGATTTGATGTCCGTAACAACGAAAGTGCGTTCAGTCAAAAAAGCCGTTCCGCACCTGGACATGGATGAGCCCCGCTTCACCATGAAAGAGGTTGCGCTTGCTTCGGGGGGGAACGTCAACACCGTCTTCTCGTGGTTTCAGCGAGGGCACTTCGAACTTGGCAAGTCCGACAAACGCGCCGAGATCGGTCGCGGTCATGAGATCAGCTTCCGAACCGCTTTAGAAGTTGCAATCGCGGTTAGGCTTCATAAGCAATGCAAGTTGCCGCCAGCCGATGGCGTGCGGGCAGCACGAATTTTCACGCATTTTGGCGACCACGAGCGCAGCCCAGGCGAGATCTATAAAACCGATTTTACACTCCTCGTTGTTCATCCCGCGACGGGTGCTGCAAAAGTCATACATGCCACCAACAAAACCTCCATCACCGATTCGTTCTTTATTCGCCGCGACCGACTCGAGGCGGTGATTCTTATCTGGCTAAACTTTATTGATCGCGATCTCCGCGTCGCTCTTCTGCAAGGCGGGAAAGGAAGCGGCGCGCTATGAGCGACACGTCGATTCTTCCCCGGCTCGTCACACCCCGGCAGGCGGCTGAGTATCTTGGAATCTCAGAGTCGCAGATTCGTGGGCTAGTTAACTCCAAGAAAATTGCGCGAACAATGGTCGGAACGCGAATACTCATACCGCGTGACGCGCTCGATCAATTCATCATCGACAACACGGTGCAGCCATGCCGCGACGAAATTCCGGTGCACGCCTCCGCTTCCTCGAAAAGCGAAAATGCTTTTATATCGTCTGGACCGAAGGTGGACGCAGCCGCGAGCGCTCAACGGGCACTGCGAACCGCGAGCTCGCTGAAGCCGCCCTCGCCGACTTCTTGTATCTCCGCACGCGCGACGCCGGTCCACGCGACCCCACCGAGATCCTCGTAACCGATATCCTTGCGGACTATGCTGAGGAGCACGCACCGGAAACCCTCGCGCCGTGGCGAATCGCGGCAGCCGTAAAAGCGATGGTGCCGTTCTGGCAGGGCAAGACGGTTGGCAACATCACACGCGAAACATGCCGGGGTTACGTGACCGCGAGGAACCGTTCACCAGGGACCGCACGTCGCGAACTGGGAGTTCTGCGTGCTGCTGTTAATCACGCGCACCGGTCTGGTCGTTTGACACGCGTCGTGGCCGTCGAACTACCAGATGGTGGCGAGGCGCGTGACCGCTTCCTGACCCGTAAAGAAGCCGCGGCTCTGTTGCGCGCCGCGCTACGGGAGCCTCGCGTGCGCCTGCATCTTCCGTTGTTTATCCTGATAGCGCTCTATTCGGGCCAACGTAAAGAAGCGATTCTTTCGTTGCGATGGTCACAGATCGACCTCGATGCCGCTCGGATCGATTTTAATGCACCAGGCAAGCGGCGTTCGAACAAGCGGCGCGCTCGCCAGCCTATTCCTCGGAAATTGCTTGGACACCTTCGCCGAGCTCGGAAGCGGGGCACCGATCTCGGCTTTGTCGTTCATGAAAATGGAGCGCGATTGAAAGATATCAAGCGAGGATTCGCAACGGCATGCGGCAAGGCAAAGCTGCACGACGTCACGCCACACGTTCTGCGCCATACTTGTGCGACCTGGTTGATGCAGCTGGGTGTGCCGCTTTGGGAAGCCGCTGGCTATCTCAACATGACGCCGGAAACGCTTCAGCGGGTCTACGGCCACCACCATCCGGACTTCCTGAAAGGCGCCGTGGAGGCGTTCTCATGAACGTCCGCAGAATGTCCGCGCAATCCCAACCGATTCTCGTTTCGTTTCCGGTGTCGAAGGATGGACAGCAATTGAAAACGCGAAAGAATTATCCTGCCGTGAGTTCTCCGAAGGCAAAGGTCACACGTTCGAATCGTGTCGGGTGCGCCAGTTCCTTTGACATTCCGCACAACGACAATGCACGTTTGCGCCGCCGTCTTAGCGGCGGTCTTTGAGGATTGTGGTCTTTCGTGCCGGCATATCGTTGCTGTCATCGCCGGGAAGATCGGGGACGAGCGGGGCGTACAAAGGCGCGGAAAAACGCACGCAGTTGCGTCCGTCGGATTTGGCGCGATACAGCGCGGCGTCGGAAGACTTGACCAGCCGCCGCCATGCCAGTTGTCCGAGATTGCCCTTCGCCACCCCGAAGCTCGCCGTCACATTCAGCGCCGTGCCGTCCGACAGAATGAATTCGTTGGATTCGAGCGCGCTTCGCAGCCTTGCCGCAAGCGCCTTCGCCTCGTCGAGACTGCAGTCCGGAGCGAGTATCACGAATTCCTCACCGCCGAAGCGGGCAAAGATGTCGTTCGGCCCCAGCATCGGGCGAACCAGCCGCACGCTTTCCTGCAGGACAAGATCGCCCTCCAGATGTCCGTAGCGGTCGTTGATGGACTTGAAGTGATCGAGGTCCATCAGAATCATGCAGACGCCATCCGCCATGACCTGACTGCTGGTATGGCTTTCGCCGATCATGTCGAGCGCGCGGCGATTCATCAGCCCGGTGAGACCATCGGTCTCGGCCTGATGCTTGAGCTTCTTGGTCAGCGAGGCGCGTTCGGCAAGACTGCGGCGAAGGATCCCGATGGCGTCGAACAGCCGGCGCATTTCCGTGGCATGACGCGGCTCGGGATGCAGGGATTGGGGACGGTCTTCGGCCAACTCGATCACCGCGTCGCGTGCCCGCAACAGCGGACCGAACACGAACCGCTGCGCCGCCATCAGCAGCCCGGCCAGAATCCCTAAAATCACCGTGGTGATGGCGATCGTCACCGTGAGCGTCACCAGCGCGCCGTTGCGGCGTTCCGTGAACTGCTCGATGGTGACATCGATAAAATCGCCGCGCAGCCGCTCGAGCGGCTTCAATGTCTTGACAAAGCGCACGGTGAATTCATCCGCTGTCATCGAATAGTTGCCCGACAGGCGGCCTTCGGCGACCAGTTGGTCGAACAGGAGAAGGCCTTCGCCGAAGAATTGCTCCTCGATATCGCGCAAGTCCGTCAGCAGCCGCACGTCGTTATGGCTGACAATCTGCCGTTCCCCGGTCAGGTGCCAGAGTTGAAGAATGCGGCCACGGGTGCGATTGCTGTCGACAAGGTTTTTCAGCGGCAGCGGACGGCCGACCGCGATCGGCGCCATGATCTGCGATGCGATCCTGCCGCCATATTCACGCAGCTCTCCAAACATCCGCCCGGTCATCACCGGGGCTGCGAGTTCGGGATTCTGCGTGGTCAGAACCCCGGCTTTCCAGGCAATCACCGCCTGGAAAATATCGACCACGTCGAACATGCTCTCGATCACGGACTGAACATCGTCGAGGCCGCGCATCGAACGCGGAATGGCTGCGACGCGATCGACCTCTTGCCGTCCCTTGCGCAACTGCGCCTTGGTCGCGCCGAGCATCTCCACCGGAACGCCGGCGGCTGCCAGTTGATCGAGACTGGCGTCGGAGCGCGCACGAAACGCCGTCAGCCGGTCGCGCAGAAGATCGCGCGACATGCCGGCATCGCCCAACACACTGTTCGACGGTCCACGCTCAGCAGACAGCAAATTCGCGGCGTCGAGAATCAGCCGGTAATTTTCGAGGCCGTGAAGATTTTGATTGGCGCGGCGATAATCGTCCAGCGAGCGGCCGATCACGCTCATGGCGAGCACGGACGTGCAGACGAGTGCGATACTAGTGCCGATCAGAAGCTTGCGGCGCAGGCTGTGATCGCCGCCGCACGAGACATTCCGCTGAAATTGCTGCCTGATCCGCTGTAGAAAAGCTCCGGTGGAATTGGCGGACCTTGAGGTCATCGTTCGGCTGGTCCTTCAACACATGGCGCTTTTGCGTGTCGCCATAGGCGCATGCAGGGCTTTCATTTGGGTAAAATGACAGAGTTAACCTGAGACCATCTGGAACACGGTCTGCGCGCTGCGAATATCAGCACCAACGAGAACATGAACGTCGTGCGCACAGCGTACGCCAGGGAAAATGATGCGTTAGGGGAAAATTCAGGTTAACCGATCGCGCGCGCAACGGCGCAAAACTTATCCGGCCCGCATGTCCCACATCCGGGCGTTTTCCAATGCCGCAAGCGACCGTTCCGCCGGTTTCAATATCGGCGCACGCGCCGCGTGGCCTGCTCCGGATTTCCCTGTCCGGCGGGCGGCAGCCAGTAATTCGGCTGGCAATAGCCGGCCGTTCCGGAGACAGCGGCCGCGCACTGCTCGTAAGTATCGTATTTGCAATCGCCCGGCCCGGCCTCGCCCTTCCGGCAGAAAGGATAATCACGCGCGATCGACGGCGTCGCACCCAGCAACGAGACAACGGCAAGACCGGCCACGACCAGACTAATTTTAGCGATCATCGCGGCTGCCTCCAATGCTGCGGTCAATATCGCCAACGGTTCCCGCGGCCTGCGCCATCCGTCAACCAACGAATCTGTGAGCAGGGCGAGCAAATCGGCACAGCGCATCGCCCTCATGACAAGACGAGGACGTTGACCGCAGCCAGCAGACCTCCTTGTATGACGGCACGCGAGTATCGGATCATACAAAGGCCCAGCATGCGCAAGGTGATCGAATTCGACGAGGAGACCTATCAGGCCCTGGTGCTGCTCGGCCGCGACCGGATGGCGACGCTGCAGGAACTCGCGGATGAGTCCTTCGCCGATCTTCTGAAAAAGCACGGGGTGCCGAAGGATTTGCGGGAGGCGCTGCGCAGAAGCGCGAAAGCCGCCGCCCCGGTCAAACACAAGAAGAAAGCCGCGCGCCGCAAATGACGCTCGTTGTCGACAGACAGGCCGGTCCCGTCCTGATCACCGGATGCTCCAGCGGAGTGGGACATGCCGCCGCGAAAATCTTCCAGGCCGCCGGATACACGACATTCGCCACGGCGCGCGACATAACGACGCTGGATGATTTGCGCGCCATCGGCTGCCGCACGTTGATGCTGGATGTGACCGACGAGACCGCGCGGCTGGCTGCCGTCAAGACCATCGAACGCGAATTCGGCTCGGTCGGAATTCTGGTCAACAATGCAGGCTATGGCCAGTACGGGCCGCTGGAAGAAATTTCGCTCGACGCGCTCCGTCAGCAATTCGAAACCAACGTGTTCGGCGGTTTGCGGCTGTCGCAACTTGTGCTTCCGGCGATGCGCCGCGCCGGTCACGGACGCATCGTCAATGTCAGCTCGGTCGCCGGGCGCGTCAGCTCCATCGGCGGCGGAGCATATCACGCCACGAAGTTTGCCATCGAAGCCTTGACCGATGCGTTGCGTCCGGAGGTCGAACCGTTCGGCATCGACGTCGTGAATGTGCTGCCAGGTCCTATCGCCACGCACTTCGAAGCGACGCTGCTGAAAAGTATCCCGGATACCGGCCCGCAAAGTCCTTACGCATACTTCAAGCAGCGCCTCGCAGCGAGCATGCGCGAATTTCTCGATCCGCACGGGTTCGGCGTGATGCCGGCGGAGACCGTGGCAAAAGTTGTGTTCAAGGCCGCAACCGCAAAGCGCCCGCACACGCGCTACAGTGTCGGCATCATCGCGCATCTCGGCCCCATCGGGCGCACGCTGACGCCGGACCGTGTGGTCGACGTCATGACGCGGCGGAAGGTGCCGGTGAAGAAAGACTAGCCGCGATCGATCCGCTTCAGCAGCACCAGCAGGCAGGCCACCGCGCCGAGCACGATGGCGAAGCAGCCGAGGCCGATCAGCACGGCCTTGAAAACAAACTCGTCGCGAAAGATCCACGCCGCTGTCCAGCACAGCACCGTGACCGATGGCGCGAAAATCAGGATCGGCAACAGCGCCTTCTCAAGACCCTTTCGCGGATCGGGATTGTTTTGCGGGAGTTTTCTGCTCATGCCGCAGAGTGCGGGAGCCATGTCCGGCGGTCAATGATCTGAAGCAAAGCCAATGCGGCAAATGAAAACCGGAGGCATCCTGTCAGGAATGCCTCCGGTTTCCGGGACGGATGCGCGGGTCTGGCCCGCGCATAATGTCTTGCGTCGGGCCGCTTACGCCTTCTTCATGCCCGCCTTCACGGCTTCCGCCGTGATCGGCAGCGAGCGCACGCGCGCGCCCACCGCATTGTAGATGGCGTTGGCCAGCGCCGGAGCCACCACCGTGACTGCAGGTTCGCCGACACCGGTTGCGGGTTCGCCATTGGCGATGACGGCAAGCGCCACCTCCGGCACCTGACTCATCCGCATCGGGGTGTAGGTGTCGAAGTTGGTCTGCTCGATCGCGCCATCCTTCATGGTGGCCTTCTCGAACAGCGCCAGCGACATGCCCCAGAGCGCCGCGCCCTCGACCTGGGCTCGGATGCCGTCGGGGTTGACCTGCGTGCCGACATCGGTGGCCACGGTGAGCTTCTTCACCTTGACCTCGCCGCTGTCGTCCACCGCGACATGGGCGACACATGCCGTCCAGCTCGCGGTGGCGCGTTCCTGCGATGACACGCAGGCCACGCCCATGCCTTCACCCTTGGGAAGTTTCTTCGAGCCGTAACCGGCAAGGCCCATGGCAGCGAGCAGCGTGTTGCGCAGCCGCTGCGCGCCGCCAGCATTGGCGCCCGCGCCGTCCAGCATGTCGATGCGGAATTGCGCCGGGTCTTTCCCCGCCGCCACCGCAAGTTCGTCGAGCATGCTTTCCACCGCCCAGAAGGTCCAGCCCGGCGCCACCGAGCGTAACTGGCCCGACGGTGTCGCCGACTGCGCCAGCTCATTGATGATGGCGCGGACGTTGTGGTTGGGCACGGTGTAGAAGAAGTCCGCGCCGTTCACCGTGAAGGCATCGAGCGCGCCCTTCTTCTCGACATCCGGCGACAGGAACGCGGGGATACCCCAACGTTTGGTCGGCCATGCGCTGACAACGTCATGATTGAACGCCACCAGCTTGCCGCTGTCGTCGAGACCGGCCTTGATCTTCTGGAAGGTCAGCGGCCGCGAGAAGTCCATGGTCACATCATCTTCGCGCGAGTAGATGACCTTCACCGGCTTGCCCACGGCCTTGGCCGCAAGCACCGCCGGAATCAGCATGTCGCCGTCGAGACGCCGGCCGAAACCGCCGCCGAGCCATGCCTGATGCATGACAATGAACTTCGGATCGACACCGAGCGCACCGGCGGCAATCGCACCCGAGCGGGTGGCGAACTGGTTGCCGGTGTAGACATGCCAGATGTCGCCCTTCAGCTCCGCCGTGGCATTCATCGGCTCCATCGGGGCATGAATGTTGATGTTGGTGGTGTATTCCGCCTCCATCACCTTCGACGCCTTGCCGAGCGCTTCCGCCGTGTCGCCGTTCTTCACAAAGAACAATCCCGACGCGTTGTCGGCCTGCAGCCGTTTAGCCTCTGCAAGCAGGGATTCGCTCGAGACTTTGGCATTCGGCCCGTTGTCATAGGTGACCTTGAGCGCGTCCGCGGCCTTCTTGGCGTTGGCGTAGTTGTTCGCCACCGCGACAACCCAGCCTGTGGTGGTGCCGGTCTTGTCTTCCAGCGTCACCGCCTTGATGAAGCCCGGCACTTTCTTTGCGGCCGAGTCATCCACCGACTTCACCGTTGCGCCATAGCGCACCGGCGGCATCACGATCTTGCCGTAGACCATGCCGGGCAGGAACGTATCGATACCGTACTTCGCCGTGCCGTTGGTCTTCGACGGAATGTCGATCTGCGGGATCGACTGGCCGACCAGCGTGTATTGATCCGGCGTCTTGAGCTTGAGCGCTTTCAGCTCGTCCGCCGAGAACTTTTTGGTCGCCTTGCCGCTCTTCACGATCTCCGCGAAGCTCAGCGACTTCTTGGATTTCGCATGCGAGATTCTGGAATCGCGCACCACGAGTTCATTCGCCGGCACGCCCATCATGGCGGCGGCAGCTTCGGTCAACGCAATGCGACCGGCGGCGCCCGCGCGGCTCATGGCGTCGAAGTTCATCATGGTGCTCCACGAGCCGCCGGTGATCTGCGCGCCAAGCACCGGATCGTTGTATTTCGGATCGTTGGAGGCGAGTTGAACCCGCATGTCCTTCCAGCTCGCGCCGAGTTCTTCGGCCACAAGCTGCGCCATGGTGGACGCGATGTGTTGGCCCATATCGGCCTTGCCGCAGGTCACGGTGACCAGCCCGTCCGGCGCGATGGAGTACCACACGCTCGGATCGAAGGTTGCGGGCACGGCTGGCGCGGCAAGCGCCGATGAACCCGGAACGGATGCGAAGCCGAGCGCGAGGCCCGCGGCGGATGTGCCGACAATGAATGAGCGGCGGCTGAAATCTGTCGATGTTTCGACCTTGATGTGCTTGTTCATGTGGCGCTCCGATTGGCCGGCGCATTCGACGCGGTGCGCATGTCGTTGGCGGCGCGCATGATCGCCTTCTGGATGCGCGAATAGGTCATGCAGCGGCACAGATTGCCGTCCATGTGCGCGACGACCTCGTCCTTGGTCGGGTTGGTGTTCTTGGCGAGCAGCGAGGCTGCCTGCATGATCTGACCGGACTGGCAGTAGCCGCATTGCGGCACCTGTTCGAGAATCCAGGCCTTCTGGAGGGGATGATCGCCCTTGGCGCTCAAACCCTCGATGGTGGTGATCTTCTTTCCCGCAACATCGCTCAGCGCGGTCTGGCAGGAGCGAACCGCTTCGCCGTTGACGTGCACGGTGCATGCGCCGCAGAGACCTGCGCCGCAGCCGAATTTCGTTCCTGTCATCTGAAGCTGTTCGCGAATAACCCAGAGAAGCGGCGTATCGTTGGCCGCGTCGACGGACATATTCCGCCCGTTGATATTCAACGTAGGCATCTTTTTTGTTTCCCCACCGGTGCACGACATCGCTTACGGCGATGACTACATCGAGGTCGTTTGCCCGCCACGCACCGGTCGGTAACGAGCCACCGGAGCATGGTCGCGTTTGCAACCGCTGGCAACAAAATTAGAATCGATCAAAACAAAATGATGCGCGGCAACGCAGCGCTGCCGTTGTGCGATGCGAGAGGCCCACAAATGCTAGCTGACGTAAGGCTAGCTGACAGGTGCGGCCATGCGCTTGGGGATGGTCATCGCGGCAATCCCGACAACGACGCAAACCAGACCAATCCAGACTGTGGGCGAGAGTGTTTCGCCCAGAAACACCACGCCAAGGCCGACCCCGAGCGGCACGCGCAAATAGGCTTGGGCGGTTGTGCCGACCGATCCCAGTGTCTGGATCAGCCGGAAATAGATCACGAAGGCGAGTGCGGTCGAGAATACCGCGAGCGCGATCAGGGCTATGACCGATGCCGCCGAGGGTGTCAGGGTCCAAGGCTTGTCGATGACGATGCTCAAGGGCGTCAGCACAACCGCGCCGCAGATCATCGATCCGGCGGCAGGCACCATCGGATCGAGCCCGTTGAAGTTGCGTCCGAACAATGCCGCTGCGCCGAACAGGATCGCCGAGAACACCAGCGCAAGCTGCGCCAGCACGTCCTGTCCCAGGCCGTTCAGGGCATCGACACCCACAACAAGGCAGATTCCCGTAAGGCCTGCCACCACACCGAATGACTGGCGCAGCGTCGGACGCTCGTGGCGCACAAACAGCAACGCCAGCAGGAAGGCGAAGATCGGCGCGTTCGAGCCCAGAATGGTCGCGAGGCCCGCGCCAACATGGGTTTCCGCATAGGCGATCAGTGTGAAGGGAAAAACGCTGTTGAGGCAGGCCTGAATCATGAACCGCTTCCACACCGCCGGATCGCGCGGCATGACGATTCCGCGCAGACGCATGATCGCCAGAAGAATGCTGCCGGCGATCAGCGTGCGCCCCGAGATCAGGGTCAACGGCGGAATGGTCTCGACGCCGATCTTGACCAGCGTGTAGGCCGCGCCCCATAGCGTGGCCAACGCCACAAGCAAAGCAAGATTGGTCGCGGTGCGTGTTCGAGGCGTCTCGATTGCAAGGGTCATGTCGCGCCGTCAGCTTCCTGTTCGCGGCGACGTTGTCACGCCAGCGCTGTTTGTTGTTTCGATCCGGATCGAAGTTTATCCGCCGCGCAGCAGATTGGCATATTGCTCCGGCACATCGACCTCGAAGCCAAGGATCGCCGCCGACAATGCCTTGCCATAATTATCGAGGCTGAGGCTGCGCGAGACGCCTCCGCCGAGCGCTCCCTCGGCCACGAAATTCAGCGCCGCCAGATTATCGGCCTCATAGCGCGTAACATCGCCCTTAATCGCGCCGCGATAGAACGCCTTGAATCGTTCGGCGGTGAGTTGCGCTTTCAGCAGGGGATAGAATTCGTCACTATAGGCGATCACCGCGATGTTCGAGGTATTGCCCTTGTCGCCGGAGCGCACATGGGCGACGCGTTCGAGTTTGACCTGCAAGGTGTTTTGCATGTTCAGCTCTCGTACCAGGTGATGACGGGCGGCACCGCCTCGCGCGGCACCAGCGTGGACCACACACCGATGATCTCACGCGCGCGATCCTGATGCGGCACCCGCTTGCCGGTCATGCCGACGCCGGACACCGCCATGCCGTCGATCTCGCGTCCGACCTTCAGGGCCTCCTCGCGCGTCTTGCAGCGCGCCGCGACGCGCACGGCGACTTCATAAGGCTCCGGCGCATCCGAAGGCGTCGCTTCGCCATGGATCGCGTTAAGACCGAGGAAATCGATCCGCAAGTCGTCGGCCTTGAGATTCACAATGCGAAACCGCTCTTCCAGAATTGTCTTGGCGAGCTGCGCGCGGCGCAGCGCGCCGGGACCGGCATAGAAGAACA